>DASZPR010000733.1:0-3749 GCA_035550235.1 Verrucomicrobiia bacterium
TACATTTCACGCTATGACGACTATTAAATTCGGCACCTCCGGCTGGCGCGGCATCATCGCGCGTGATTTCACTTTCGACAACGTCCGCATCGCCACCCAGGGCATCGCGGATTACCTCAACTCGCAACCCGGAAATTCGAAACTCGTCATTCTCGGACACGACACGCGTTTTCTCGGCCGTGAATTTTCCCTCGCCGCCGCGGAAGTCCTCGCGCGCAGCGGCTTGACTCCCCTGCTCTGCCAGCGCGATGCGCCTACGCCCGTCATCGCGCACACCATTCGCGCACGAAAAGCCCTCGGCGGCATCAACATGACCGCCAGCCATAATCCGGCGGAGTACCAAGGCCTCAAATTCTCGACCAGCAACGGCGCGCCGGCCACTCCCGATGTCACGAAGCAAATTGAGGCGAACATTGCGAAGTTGCAGGCGGAAAATTGGACGTTCAAAGGCGCGGTCATCGGCACTTTCGAATGCAAAACGTTTGATCCGCGACCGGATTATTTCAAGCAGTTGCGCAAACTCATCGACTTCGCCGCCATCAAAAAGGCGAAGCTGAAAGTCGCGGTTGAATTGATGTACGGCACCGGCCGCGGCTATCTCGACACGTTGCTCGAAGACACCGGCGCCAAGGTCACTCTCTTTCACGCTGAACGCGACCCGCTCTTCGGCGGCCATCATCCCGAGCCGAACGCCGAAGGCATGGCGGAAGTCAGCAAATTCGTCCGCAGCGGCAAAGCGCAAATCGGCCTCGGCCTCGATGGCGACGCCGACCGCTTCGGCATCGTGGACAAAGATGGCACCTGGCTCACCCCCAACCAGGTGCTCGCACTCGCATTGTATCATTTAAAAAAGAACCGCGGCTGGACCGGCGCCGTCGTCCGCACGGTTCCCACGAGCCACCAGGTCGATGCCGTCGCGCAATTGCTCGGCGTTAAAGTCCACGAGACTCCGGTCGGCTTCAAATACATCGGCGCGTTGATGGAAAGCGAACCCATCATCGTCGGCGGCGAGGAATCCGGCGGCCTCAGCGTCAAAGGCCATGTGCCCGAAAAAGACGGCATTCTCGCCTGTCTCCTTATGGCCGAACTTGTGGCGACTGAGGGAAAATCGCTCGGACGCATCCTGAAAGATCTCGAGAAAAAAACCGGTGAATTTCACAGTGACCGCATTAATGTTTCCATCCCGCCGGACAAAAAAGAAGCGCTGCTCGCCAAACTCGGGGCCGGTCTCGACAACGTCGGCCCCTACAAAGTGCAAAAATTCATCACCACCGACGGTTACAAATTCCTTTTGCCGAATAACGAATGGGTCGCGTTTCGCGCCAGCGGCACAGAACCTCTCATTCGCTGCTACATCGAGGCCAAATCACAAGCCGGCCTGAAAAAATTCCGCGACGCCTGCCGCAAACTCCTGGCAACCTGACTCCACCTTCGATGTTCAGCGTTCAACGTTCGAGGTTCGGCGTTTTCGCAACCAACCCGAAAATCCACTTATCCACCGTCCCCTTTTCGGGTTTCACCCACTTTAATTGCCCACCACCGGGCCTTAGTAAAGAAGCATGAACAACAGTTACGTCATTCAATGGAAGTCAAAATCAAACGGCCGCGCTGGCCGGGGAACCAAACGTTTTGAAAAAGAGGAAGCCGATCGGCTGGTTCAGGAGCTCAATCACGAGTATCCGGAAATCGAGCACGAAGCCGTACTCGCGGTCGATGAGCCCGCAGCCGAACCGGTAATTCCCAATCCTGCGGGGCCAATTCTTTCCCTGGCCTGAACACATTAGGGTTTCACCCCATTCCACCAAAAAAAAGATCGTGTAGGATGACACCCGTAATGTGATTGAGAGTGGCAATCACTGCGGCTCCGAGTGGAGCCGCTTTTTTATTTTCCGCATGCGTCGGCCATGCCGTCAAATTCCCCGTTTATTTTTCTGAGATGCCGGTGTATCGTCCCCGCGACACATGAATTGGTCCCAGCTTACTAATGGAGTTAAGCAAATATGGGAAAATAAACCCGGGGTAGTCGTACTCTTGGGAATGGGCTTCTTAGTCTTCGTCTTTATCGTATTCGATGCCCACCGTCATCGTAAGAAAAACAAGAACAAGCATCCGAAGAAATATTGAGCGGAATTAAAATTCGATCTGACTGTCAAGATCGCTCAATGACCAATGACCAAATTCCATTCGTGACGGTTTGGGTTCCGGAGGAACCACCGAAAATAGAAAATAGCCTGATAGTTTACTGCCTGGTAAATGCGTGAACGGAACAAGTCTCGCAGAGACGGCGGAAAAACTGACTCCGCATTGACACTCATGTTATAAAAGACCGTCGAAGGAGGGCGAAAGGGACAAATGAAAGCGGAAGGGAAAACAACATCACGACCCGTAGCGCAGGCTGGCAGCCTGCTGTATCGCCGACTGGCAGTCGGCAGAGCGTCAACTCTCCATTGCCTGCGATTCAACCCACCCAGTCCTGGAAATTGCCAGAATCATTTCCAGTCGTGCCTCCACCGCACGACTCCCCTCCAGTCGTGCCATTTCAACTCGTTGAATATCAACGGCGGTCGTGCTCGATCGTGCCCGGTCGTAGTGCCGGGGGAAACCACGACAAAACTCAAATCCGGGCGCGAGGTTTCTCCAAAAACCTCTCTCCTTTTGTCTCGGGACAGTCTATCTTCATAAGATTGCATGACATCAAAACTGTTTACTGAACTGGGCCTGTCGCCGGAAATACTGAAGGCCATTGATAAACTCGGCTTCGAGCAAGCCTCGCCCATTCAAGCCGATTCCATTCCGCCGCTCATGCAAGGCTCCGACGTCGTCGGACAATCCCAGACCGGCTCCGGCAAAACTGCCGCCTTCGCTATCCCCGCCATCGAAAAAACCGACCCGGCCAAACGCGTGGTCCAGGTCCTCATCCTGTGTCCCACCCGCGAACTCGCCGTGCAGGTCTCCGAGGAAGTCCACAAATTGGCTTTGTTCAAGCGCGGCATTACTCCCCTGCCCATTTACGGTGGGCAATCCTATGAGCGGCAATTTTATGGCCTGAAACAAGGCGCGCAAATCGTCATCGGCACTCCCGGCCGCATCATGGACCACATGCGCCGCGGCACGCTCCGGCTCGAAACCATCAAAATGGTCATCCTTGATGAAGTGGACGTCATGCTCAACATGGGTTTCCGCGATGACATCGAATTGATTCTTCAAGCCACGCCGAAAGAACGCCAAACCGTCTTTTTCTCCGCCACGATTCCCAAGCCGATCCAGCAGTTGATCGAGAAATATTCGCGCAACCCAAAACAAGTGCGCATCGAGCAGAAGGCGATGACCGTTCCGACCGTCGAACAGGTTTATTACGAAGTCGACCGCCGTTACAAAGTCGAATTGCTCACTCGCCTCATTGATATCCACGACCTGAAGCTCGGAATTATTTTCTGCAATACGAAACGCATGGTCGACGATCTCGTGGACCATCTGGAAGCCGCCGGTTACATGGCCGACCGCCTGCACGGTGACATGAACCAGGCGCAACGCGACCGCGTGATGAACAAGTTCCGCAAATCCGGCCTCGAATTTCTCGTTGCCACGGATATCGCCGCCCGCGGCATCGATGTCGACGACGTGCAGGTCGTGTTCAATTACGATTTGCCTTACGACGTTGAGGACTATCTGCATCGCATCGGTCGCACGGGCCGCGCCGGACGCAGTGGCCGCGCCATCTCGTTCGTCGCCGGACGCGAAATGTTCCA
>DASZPR010000734.1:0-4200 GCA_035550235.1 Verrucomicrobiia bacterium
TGCTTCGGACCGGCACATCTTTTCTGATGCCCGGATTTTCCCTCAACGTGCAGCCGGAATGCAGCGGCATTCATTCCACCCTCGTCTTGTTGATCACGAGCGTGCTCGCCGCATATCTATTTCTCCAGGCACCCTCGAAGCGATGGTTGTTCGTATTGTTCATCGTTCCACTGGCGTTATTGCGAAATGGATTCCGGGTCTTCACGCTCGCGCAGATTGGCGTTCATTGGAATCCAAATATTCTCAACACCGCGTTTCATCATCACGGCGGCCCCTTGTTTTTCCTGTTGTCACTGGTTCCGCTTTTTCTTTTATTGAAATATCTCATAAAGTGCGAAGCGCGGAAACCGCAGTCAAAGACCGGTCTATGAAAGTGAAAATTATGCGTAAACCCATTCAAATACTCCTGGCGTTTTCGGCCCTCGCGCTGTGCGCGGCGGTGTTCACGGGATGTTCCGCCAAAGCCAGGATGGCGCGTCACCAGCAGCGCGCGGATAACTACTATGCCGACGGTGATTTCGCCAAGGCCGAAGTCGAATACCTGATTTCGGTCCGCCTCGACAATTCCAACGAGCACGCCATCTCCCGCCTGGCCGATATTTACTTCCAGCAAGGCCGCCTGGGGCGTGCCTTCGCCTATGTGCGCGCGGCCGTCGATCTCACCACCAACAACCTCGACATGCAGGTGAAGCTGGGGACCATTTACCTCGTGGCTCGCAAGAATGCGGATGCCCGGGCCGTCGCCGAAAACATCCTGGACCGATGGCCGACCAATGCGGATGCGCCGGATATTCTGGCCGAAAGCGTGGCCTTGCGCTCGGAAATCCCGCCCGTGCAACAACGCCTCGACAAACTTTCCAAGCAAATTGGCGAGACCGCTCCTCTGCTGCTGGCATACGGCGTCCTCGACTACGCCAAGGGCGACCTGAAATCTTCCGAGACGGCGCTGCAACGCGCGCTGACGCTGGATCCGAACTACAGCGCCGCTTATTACACGATGGGAAATCTTTATCTCGCGCAAAACAAAAAGAAGGAAGCCGAAGCCGCCTTCAAGAAAGCGGCCGATTTGGCCCCGATTCGTTCCGCCCGGCGCCTGAGCTATGCGAATTTCAAACTCCAGACCGGGGACATCGAAGAAGGCAAACGCTTGATCGAGGAAATCACGAAAGCCGCTCCCGACTATGTGCCGGCCTGGATTCGGAAAGCGGAAGTCGCCCTGATGGATAAAAAATATGATGATTGCGAATCGCTGCTGAATGAGGCGCTGACACGCGATAACGACAATTTCGACGCCATGTTTTTGCTCGGCCGCCTCTATCTGGTGCGCAGCCAGGCTGACAAAGCGGTTGTGGAATTCAACCGCATGGCCGGCATTTATGATAAATCACCCGAAGTGCACTATCAATTGGCGCTCGCCCACCTGACGGCCGGTGACCAGGCAAAAGCCAGTTCCGAGTTGAACCGCGCGTTGAGCCTGCAGCCGCAATACCCCGACGCCATGTTGGTGATGGGTGGATTGAATATCAGCCGCGGAGACCCCGCGTCCGCCGTGAACATTCTGACGCAATTGATCAAGCAGCAGCCGCGCCGTGGTGAGGCCTACATGTTGCTCGGCAATGCGTATTTCGTGCAAAAAAATCTCGACCAGGCGCTGCAGGCATATTCCACAGCCGCGCGCCTGCTCCCGAGCAACCCGCAGGTGCCGTTTTTGGTCGGCGTGGTGTGGGAACAAAAGAGGGATTATGTCCATGCCCGCTCCGGCTTTGAGAAAGCGCTGGAAATATCACCCGCATTCAGCCAGGCGCTGGAGGAATTGGTGGACCTGGACATCATGGAAGGCAAATACACCGCGGCGATCGATCGCGTCAACAAGGCGAGCGATGAAAAACTCGGAACTTCCCGGCAGCTCATCCTGGCCAAGATTTATTTCGCTCGTGCCGAGGGCACCGCTCAAAATGAAAGCAAGGCCGGATCACCTGTCAAATTGACCTCACCGGCCGTGCAGGACGATGTGAAGCTCGCCGAAACCTCACTGCTAAAAGCCATTGATGAGGCGCCCACCCAGAGTGGAGCTTATTTGTTGTTATCGCAATTGTATGTCGAAGCCGGCAAAGAACAGGCGGCCCTGGACCGTTTGAACGCGCTGGCCAGCAAAACCAACAGCTATGCCGCCTATATGCAGATCGGCGTGATCTATGATGCGATGAAAGATTACCCGAAGGCGTGCGACGCCTATGAGAAAGCCATTGCCGCGAATCCCAACTTCGGCCCGGCGCTCAACAATCTTTCGTACGACTACGCCGAGAAACTGAACAATTTGGACAAGGCTCTTCCGCTGGCGGAAAAGGCGCGGGACCTGGCGCCCCGGGATCCCTCCTCCGCGGACACGCTGGGATGGATCGTTTACAAGAAAGGCGACTATGCGCGCGCCCGCGGTTTACTCGAGGAAAGCGCCGCCAAAGACCCCAATAATCTCGAAATTCAGTTCCACGTCGGAATGGTGCGTTACATGATGGGCGATGAAGAACCCGCCCGCGTGGCTTTGCAGCAAGTCGTCGCTTCCACGAAAGATTCACCAGGCAAAGAGGAAGCCGCGCGCCGGCTCGCCACGCTCACCATCGACGTAAAAACGGCGGACGCAAAGATGCAGGCCGATTTGGAAAAACGCGTGCAGGATGAGCCGAATGATCCGATTGCCGCAGACCGCCTGGGTGAAATTTATGAGCGCAACGGCGCGCTGGACAAGGCCGCCAAAACTTACGAACAGGCGCTGAAACTGAATCCGCAAAACGCCCCCACGATGAGCCGGCTCGCCAACGTTTATTACCGGCTCAATCAAACGGACAAGGCTCTCAACATGGCCAAGGACGCCCACAAAGCCGCCCCGGCTGACGCGGGCATTTCCGCCTTGCTCGGCCGGCTGGTGTTTCAGACGGGCGATTACAATTGGGCGGCGAACCTGTTGCAGGATGCCGCGGCCAAACTCCCTAATCAACCCGAAGTGCAATATGATTTCGCCTGGTCTCAATACGCTCTTGGCCGCGTGGATGCCGCCGAGCGCATTATGCAGGGTGCCGCGTCATCCTTGACCGGATCCACTCTCGACGATGCAAAAACATTCCTCGCCATGGTGGCGGCTGCAAAAAATCCCGCGCAGGTCGCCTCCGCCCCGGCCAGTCAAATTCTCAGCACCAACGCCAATTATGTCCCTGCTTTGATGGTCGCCGGCCTCCAAGCGGAAAAGCAGGGTAAAATGGATGACGCCATCCAGTTCTATTCCAAAGCGCTGGCCCGTTACCCGGCCTTCGCCCCCGCGGCTCGCAATGAGGTCATTGTTTACTCAAAGCAACCGAGCGGTGATGACCAGAAGACCTTCGATGTCGCAATGAAGGCCCGCGCCAATTTCCCAAATGATACCGATCTGACCCGCGCGCTCGGTGTGCTCGCGTATCGCCGTGGCGACTACACCCGGGCCGCGCAACTGCTGCAGGAAAGTTCGCAGACGTTAAACAATGACGGCGAACTTTATTATTATCTTGGCATGTCGCACTATCAATTGAAGCGGATGCCGCAAAGCAAGGTCGCGTTGCAACGCGCGCTGGCTCTCAACGCTTCGGCGAAATACGCGGCTGACGCCAAAAAAGTACTCGCCGAAATCAAGTAATCTATCCCTGGCGCTGCGGACTGCTCCTGAAAACGCCGTCGTTGTGCGGCGTTCAGGAGCAGTCTGTCTCGAAATCAAAAGCTGAAAAACCATCCAATTTATGACCACACGTACCTTGCTTACGGCCGCCGTTCTTATTGGCAGCCTCTCCACCGTTGCTGCCGGCACGTTCACGTTTTCGAACACGAACGCCATCGTCATCAACGACAGCGTCAATCCGCCGACCGCCGCTACGCCGTATCCATCGACCAATGTCGTCAGCGGAGTCACCGGTTCGTACGTGACCAAGGTAACGGTGCAAATTCAGGGATTCGCCCACAGTTTCCCCGCCGATGTGGACATGGTTCTCGTCGGGCCGGGAGGCCAGAACGTTATTCTGATGGGAAATGTCGGCACGGAAAATCTTCCCACCCCAGCCACCAACATCGATTTAACTTTGGACGACGACGCGACATCGAACATGCCGCTGGATACGGATTTGGTGTCGGGCACATTCAAGCCCACGCAGCGAAATGCATTCATCTTTGATTTTCCCG
>DASZPR010000735.1:0-3253 GCA_035550235.1 Verrucomicrobiia bacterium
CACTCCCACCCCAGCGCGAGCGCCATCACTACGACGATTCCCAGTCCTACCAATGCGGCGTTTTTAAAGTTTCGTGACGTTTGCGGTTTCTGTGTTTGGGTGAGTGACTTTACGCCAAAGCCAGCCAGCAATGGCAGGGCAAAGGTTGCGAGCGCCACAAATTTGACCGGAAATCGGATGAACCCGAATACGGGAATCAATTGTTTCGCAATGCCATAAATTCGGCCGGGATCGCCGAGGGCCATGAGCAAGCCAAACACCGTCAAGCCCGCCAGCATCCAGACCCGCCGATTCCGAACTCGCCAGGCGCCAAACACAGCAAACGCCACAATTCCCACACCCACGAAATACGAGGCGATCCAGCCCTGGTCGTTTTGGACAAAGACGCCTTCCGGGTTGCGCACGCAGCGAAAGAGCGGGAGCAAATAATTGATCAAACCGCTGAACGGCATGGTTTCAATTCCACCCATGCCGCCGGAACCGTAATTGCTGGTTCGCTGCGAATGCATCAGCAGATCGAGGAAAGGTAAAATCTGGATGGCGCTTAAGCCTGCCACCAGAAGGCCGATGGACATCGCTCGCAACGTGAATTTCCCGCGCGGGATATTTCCTCGGACGAGTTCCATTACGCCCATGACCGCAAGCACCACCCATGTGAGAATGATCACTTCAGCGCCGCCGGAAAGCATTTGCATTGCTCCCGCCAACGCGGCGAAAACAATTGCGCGTCCGCCCTCGCGCCAGGCTTTTTCAGCAGCCAATATCAACCAGGGCATCCAGGCCAGTGCCGCCAGCAGGTGCGGCCACATTACCCCCTGCCACGTCAGGCCGTTAAACGCAAACGCGGTCCCGGCGACGACGGCACTCAGATTGTTATCTGTCCAACGACGCGCCAGAAAATACATTCCGAGACCGGCGAAAAAAATGTGCGCGAGACAAAAAACGCCGAAGGACCACGGCATTGGAAATAAAATATAAAATAGCGACGGCGGGTAGAGGGCGAGCGTGTTCCATTGGGCGAGAAATGGAATTCCGCAACTGTTCAGAGGATTCCACAGGGGAATTTCGCCGCGCCAAAAAGATTCGCGCAGGTGAAACGCCACGGGATAGGCGAATTGCGCCGAGTCGCCATACACAAAAGTCTCAAGGCCGAATACGATGGACGGAAAACACAAAACGATGAGCAGAGCCAAAAATCCGGCAAAACGGATAGGCGTGAACCAATCAACCAAGGCAGCACTCGACGGAGAAACCTCCCGGGATGATTGTGGGCTTAGCTTCATCACCTTCTGGTTGTCTCGGCCAGCATTCAGGACGACAGATTCTCCGCAACCCTCTGAATCGACAATGCGCTGCCGGTGAATTCATCGATTTTGATGATCGCGCCATGCAAAATTATCCGGTCTCTGGCCACCTCGAAGCGTTGCGGCATGTTGGTTAGAAAACGCTGGACGACGGGAGTGATCTCGCGGCCGAGGACGCTTTCATGGGGACCGGTGAAGCCGGCATCGGTCAGATAAGCGGTGCCGCCGGAGAAGATTTGTTCATCGGCCGTTTGCACGTGGGTGTGGGTGCCTACGACGGCGCTGACCTGGCCTTCCAACATGCGCGCAAAGGCGATTTTTTCCGAGGTCGCTTCGGCGTGAAAATCGACAAAAATAATTTTGGTTTGTTCGCGTAGCTTTTTTACTTCGTCGAGCCCCATGAGAAATGGGTTCTCCAATGGCGGCATAAAAGTGCGGCCTTGCAGATTCAAAACACCAATCGGTATCGGGGTGAGGACTCCGGCCTGGGAAACGCGGATGGTGAACACTCCGCTACCCTGCCCGGGCGTTGTGGGCGGATAATTCAAGGGACGCAGGAACCGAGTCTCCCTGGCGAGCAATTCCGTCACTTCCTTCTGGTCCCACAAATGATCGCCACTGGTGATGACGTCCACGCCGGCGGCAAAAATCTCTTCCGCTGTTTTAACGGTGATGCCGGAACCGCCGGCGGAATTCTCTCCGTTAGCGATGACGAAATCCAAGGCATACTGCTCGCGGAGTTTGGGGACGAGTTCTCTGACCGCGCGCCGCCCCGGTTGCCCGACGATGTCACCGATGAAAAGAAGATTCATATTAGTCAGTTTGGGAAATGGGACGGCACATCACATTTACTTCGGAACTCATTATTCCTCTTCCATGATAACTTTTATTTGCTTCTTCACCCGACCATAGCTCGCCCTGCGTCGATATTTTCATTACGTAAAAATGCGGGGCCGGATCGAACGGTAACACGATATCTGCCGAGAATCTCATCGAACTATTGGCGCTTCTCAGATGTCCTTCAAGCATGAAAGACTCGTGCAACAAGAAGGAATTGATACCAAAACTATTTGTCATTCCCACGAATTGAATCGACATTTTTACGTTGTCATTCAATGACTTCGCAAATTCAAGCATCTCCGAATTATGTCCCAGATTGAGGCCGTCCAACTTGGCCATGATTGCCTCTTCAGAAAGAGGCATCTCCCAGCGCTCTCCAATATATCTCGGTTGGTTCAGTTTAAAAAACCCCCAACTGTTACTGCCTTGAACATGTTGAATGTCAAAAAATCGACCAAGATATTTGGATCCTTCAATTGAAAGTTTTCCAAACGTGGCATGAAAAAACCACTGTCCTGCAATTCTGACTCCTTCAAGTTCGGTGCCCGGGTCTGCAAGGTGATTGGTCCTGCTGCGATTCCAAACGATGCAATTACCTATGACAACTCTAACCTTTGCATAATCGTTAGTGGGGTCCCAAACAAGTATTCTGCTCCTAAATTTCGAATCTACCCCGCTAGTCCAGTTAGTTACTGATTCCTGTCCAGCGATAAAATTTGTGAGAACAGCCGAAGTCATCACGGAAACGGTTCTTTCTGATTCTTCGCCTATTTTTGGAATCAAGCCGTTGTCAGAAAGATGGAAAGAAGCTCGCGGCTGCGCCTGGATAATGCAGGCAATAAACAATTCAATAGAGAAAAGAATTAACCAGAATCCACAATTTCGCATCCCTTCGAGTCACGCATAATTTTGCTGCCATGGCAAGCACCCCATTTAAAAGCTCATTCACAGGCAATGGCGTTCAAAAAATAAAACTCCCGGACCGTCACACCAGTCCGGGAGATCCCATCCCGGCGCCGCCATCCCCTGCGTTGCCTTGTTTCGATACGTCTTTATTGAATCTCGAATGTGTTGCGGTCGAGTGTCGCAGCGATGACATTCTCGCAACA
>DASZPR010000736.1:0-5234 GCA_035550235.1 Verrucomicrobiia bacterium
CGAATGTAAACCACGTGTTCAATGCGGTGTTCGTTCGCGGTGACGTCGTGGGCGATACTCTTTTCTATGGTCGCGGCGCCGGCAAGGATGCCACCGCCAGTGCCGTCCTCAGCGATGTCGCGGATGCCGCGCTCGATTTGAAAAACGGAACCAAAGTGCGCATCCCACCGTTCATCGCCCACGCGCGCAATGGCCGCGTGATGCCGATGGATCAAGTCGTCTCGCGCTATTACGTCCGGTTGGACGTGGTGGACCGGCCGGGTGTGCTCGCGAAAATCGCGGCGATTTTTGCGGCGGCGAAGATTGGTATTTCGTCGGTCATTCAACCTGAAGGCCACGAGGGCGAAAGCGTTCCGCTGATCCTCATGCTCCACGACGCGCCGAACTCTGCGATGCGCAAAGCCCTCGCCAAAATAGCGAAATTGCCGCCGGTGAAATCCAAGCCGGTCATGATCCGCGTCGAAACTTTGGAATAATGGCACCTTAATAGGCAAGAAACGCCCTGTTTTGGCCAAATTCCAGCCTTTTCAAACCGCCCAAACCTTAATACTTTCGCGCTCCCGTTTCGGGTGCGCCGGCGGTTGATACGGGCGCAAGTTCGCAAAAGTTATGGCCTTGATCGTTCAGAAATACGGCGGCACTTCGGTGGGCAACACCGACCGCATCAAGAATGTCGCCTCGCGCGTGGAGAAGTATCACGCCAATGGCGATAAAATCGTCGTCGTCGTCTCGGCGATGAGCGGCGTCACGGACAATCTCATCAAGCTCGCCAAGGATATCATGCCCTTGCCGAGCGAACGCGAAATGGATGTGTTGCTCGCGACCGGCGAGCAAACCACCATCGCACTGCTGGCGATTGCGTTGCACGCCATCGGCATCAAGGCCGTGTCGCTTACGGGCGCGCAGGCGGGCATTGTGACGGACGGCGTTCATACCAAGGCCAAGATTCAAAATATTTCGCCGAAAACAGTTCATGAATTTTTGAATGCGGGCAATGTGGTCATCGTAGCGGGTTTTCAAGGCCAAACGCTCGAAGGCCAGATCACCACGCTCGGGCGCGGCGGCTCGGACCTGACGGCCATTGCGCTCGCGGCGGCGTTGAAAGCCGATCTGTGCCAGATTTATACCGACGTGGATGGCGTCTATACGGCCGACCCACGCATTGTTAAAAACGCGAAAAAGCTCGCCGAAGTTTCTTATGACGAAATGCTCGAACTGGCCAGTCTCGGCGCAAAGGTGATGCAGAGCCGGTCGGTTGAATTCGCGAAAAAATTTGAGGTCGTGTTCGAAGTTCGCTCCAGCCTCAACGAAAATCCAGGAACCATTGTGAAAGAAGAAACCAAAAGCATGGAAGGCGTCGTCGTGCGCGGCGTCTCGCTCGACAAAAACCAGGCCAAGATCACGCTCGTCGGCGTGCCCGACAAACCCGGCGTGGCCGCCCGCATTTTCAAGGCGCTCGGCGATGCGACGGTGAACGTGGATATGATCGTGCAAAACATCAGCCACGGCACCGGCACGCCCGCCACGGATATTTCGTTCACCCTGGACAAGCCCGACTTGCTCAAGGCGCAAAAGGTCATCGACGCGCTGAAAAAGGAAATCGCCTTCGGTAAAGTCATCGTTTCCGAAAGCATCGGCAAACTTTCCATCGTCGGCGTCGGCATGAAGAGTCACACCGGTGTGGCGGGCAAGATGTTTGAAACCCTTGCGAATGAAGGTGTGAATATCGAAATGATTTCGACGAGCGAAATCAAAATTTCGGTCGTCATCGATCTCGCCAAGGGCGAACAGGCGATGAAGGCGATTCACGCAGCGTTTATTGGCTGAGAAAAGGCCGAACGGCCTTGATTCCGCTTGACCGTTCATGGTCATCGAATAACGTCTTCGCTCAATGGTCGAAGAAAGCAAGACCGTCGATCGCGAAGCGAAAAAAACTGGGAATCCGGAAGAGGCTCGCGAACCCCGGACGTGGCTTGCCTTGTATGGCTTTCTTTTCGTCTCCCTAGGCCTGGCAGCTTATTTCCTGGGCGTCGCCCTGGGCCCGATACGCTGGATGTTTCTCAATCCTCCTCTGTTCCTCTACATCGACGGAATGATCGTTTGGTACAGCGGTATCCCGCTCGTAGCCGGCATGATTCTTATCGGCTTGGACCTCTTCGACAATGTCAAGCGACTGCGTATGCGGAAATCGGTCCGCAACAATCCCGTTGCTAACCAACGCCTGACCGTCACACTCACCGCCTATAACGACGAGCGAAGCATTGGTGATTCGGTAAAGGATTTTCTCGCGCACCCGCTGGTCGCGCGCGTGATTGTCATCAGCAACAACTCAAAAGATCGCACGATGGACGTGGCGCGCGAAGCCGGGGCGATTGTCTTCAATGAAACGCGCCAGGGCTATGGCGCGTGCGTGCATCGGGCCTTGCGTGAAGCGTTGCAATATGACGACACCGAACTCACGGTGTTATGCGAAGGCGATATGACCTTTCGTGCGTACGACATTGCGAAATTTCTCGCCTACATTCCTCACGCGGACATCGTGAATGGCAGCCGGATTGTCGAGCAACTTCAGGAGCGGGACACTCAACTTTCCCTGTTCATGCATTACGGCAATTTGTTCGCCGGAAAAGTGCTCGAGTTGAAACATCTCGGCATGGTATCGCTGACGGATGTTGGCACGACTTATAAAGTTTGCCGCAACTCAACGTTGCGCGAGTTGATGAAAAAACTGGATCCCGCGATCAACCTGGAGTTCAACGCCTATTTTCTCGACAGCGCGTTGACGGCTGGGTATCGCATCCTCGAATGTCCGGTTTCGTTTCACCCACGGGTCGGCGCTAGCAAGGGCGGCAATGTAAATAATTGGATCGCGACGCGGCTCGGCCTGCGGATGTTGCTGGGAATTTTCATCGATTGGAAAGGCTTCGGCGGATGATCGACGACCAATATCATCAGACGCGATTCACGCCTGATCGGCGGCGGGGCGTGCTTTGGAAGGTGCTGGTCGAGAGCGTGTTTCAAAAGCAAATTCCCGCGAACGGCGTCGTGTTGGAACTGGGCGCCGGCTATGGGGACTTCATTAATTCGGTAAAGGCCGGGAGGCGCATTGCCGTTGATTGCTGGCCGGATTTCAAAACGCATCTGGCTCCCGGCGTAGAAGCATTGGTCACAGACGTAACACGTCTCGACGCGGTGCCGGACAACGTCGTGGATTATGTCTTCGCCAGCAACTGCTTTGAGCACGTGTCGCACGAAGGGTTGATTTCCTGCCTCGCCCAACTTCGCAAGAAGATGAAGCCCGGTGCGCGGCTGGTGATTTTGCAGCCGAATTTTAAATATAGTTACCGGGAATATTTCGACGATTACACCCACATTTCCATTTACACGGAAAAAAGTCTTTGCGACCTGCTGGCGGCGAATGGTTTTCGGATTGAACGTTGCGAGCCGCGCTTCCTGCCGTTGACCATCAAATCCCGTTTTCCGGTGCATCCGCTATTGATTCGGCTCTATCTGGCGAGTCCGTTCAAGCCACTGGGCAAACAGATGCTCGTTTGTGCTATCCGATGACCACACCGACGCCGCTCAACTCTTCATGGATGCTGAAGCATCGCGGTCTGCTCACCGGCCTCGTGCTGATGCTGGCCGCGTGGGTTCTCTATGCGCCGTCCTTGAAATACGGATTTGTCTACTACGATGACGTGCGAATTCTCCGGGATCATCCTGAGCTTTATGGGCAGAAAACTCTGGGCGCTGATTTGAAGGCCATTTTCGTCACGGCTTATCCGCGCGAAGAACCGTTGCTATTGCGCGATGTCACGTGGGCGATTGACAGCCGCGTGTTCGGGTTCGGAAATCCATTCGGCTATCACCTCGGCAACGTTCTGGCAAATGGAATGGTAATCGCGCTGCTCTTCGCGTTCCTGCTGAGCGCGACGCGCCGCTATCATTTCGCGCTCATTACCACGGCTGCGTACCTTTTGCTCGCCGTGCACGTGGAACCGGTTGCGTGGATCATGGGACGGAAAGATATTTTGTCCGCGCTCTTCATGCTGCTGGCGCTTCTTGCTCAAGGGCGGCGGCTGGAGGCAAAAAATATTCCGGCAAAAGCCGGATGGTATTTTGCCGTTCTGCTGTGCCTCGTCGCCGGCTTGCTCTCGAAAATCAGCGTGCTGACTTTCCCGGCAGTGCTTTTTTTGCACGCCTTGTTCCTGCCCCAATTGCGCGGCGAGCAACCTCCCAACGCGCCGTTTCCGTGGTGGACGGCATTTCGGGAAACGCTATTCATCATTCCTACCCTGGTTATCAGCGGTGTCACATTTGTCTGGTACCAGCGCATCCTGAACCAGGTTGGCCTCTTTGACCGAGGTTACACGGCGCATGGAATGGCGCATCTTTGGAATTTGTTGATGGTGAACCCGCTGGTGTTCTGGTCGTACCTGTTGCATTTGTTTGTGCCGGCACATCTCGCCGTCTTTTATCCGTGGCCCGATTTGCAGCCCTCGTATCCGCTTTGGCAAATTGTCGTATCGCTGGCCACGGTGGCGGCAATTCTCGTGGTTGCTTTCTGGCTCTTGTGCCGGCGCAAAGATTTGTTTTTCTTCTTCGGTTCGGGGCTCGCTTTGATGATTCCCTATTTGAATTTGGTTTACATTGGAATCTGGGTGGCCGACCGCTACATCTACTTCACCTCGTTTTGCGCTGTTGCCCTGCTCGTGGCCCTGGCGGAACCGGCTTGGCCCAGGTGGACAGTCAAGATACGGCAAATGGCCATCGTCGTCGGTGTGCTTTTGTTGGCGAATAATTTGTTCCAAACAGCTTTGTATCAAACGCAATGGCGCGATGCCGAAAGTTTGTGGGAGTATCATATCGCGCTGCCGCACGCGGACCCGAAATCTTATGATAATCTCGGCGCTTTTTATTTTGCGCAGTTCTCTGACGCGGCTGACAAACACAACACGACCGCGATGAGCGAAGCGATCGAAAAAATGACGGTCGTCGTCAAGGCCGGAATGGCTGAATACTGGCCGGAGCACCACACCTCCCCACCGCCCAAGATTGCATTTCTCTTTTTTCTGCAATCGCTCATTGAGGATGTCACGGGCAAACCAGAAGCCGCGTTGGACAGCTTGTTGACTTCGGATAAGTTGCGACCAGGGTTCGACTCGACACAGTACAACTTGTCGCGCATTTACAAGGAGTTGGCGCAGTCGGCGACGGACGATCGTCAGCGGGAA
>DASZPR010000737.1:0-1669 GCA_035550235.1 Verrucomicrobiia bacterium
CGTCCGGCAGCGGTTGATGGCGCAGTTCATTCAGGCGCGATTATTGCCGGGATTGATCTCCGGCGTTTCCCCCTCGCGACAAAAAATTCGCGCCGCGTTGATCATCGGCGCAGTAGTTTGCTTCATCATTGCGCTGGCGCGGCTGCAATGGGGCTACTTCCAGGAGGAAGTGCCGCAGCGCGGGTTGGATATCGTAGTCGCGATTGATACCTCGAAGAGCATGCTGGCGACTGACATTGCGCCGAATCGCCTGGCCCGCGCGAAACTCGCCGCGTTGGGCTTGATGCAGGAGTCGAAATCCGACCGGCTCGGAGTGGTGGCGTTTGCCGGAAGTGCGTTTTTGGAATGTCCTCTCACCGTGGACAGCGGCGCGTTCCAGCAAAGCGTCGACGCGCTGGATGTAAACACGATTTCCGAAGGAGGCTCTTCGCTCGCGGAAGCAATTGATACGGCAGCGAACGCGTTCAAGGAAGGCGACAATTACAAAGTGCTGGTGCTGTTCACGGATGGCGAGGACAACGACACCGGCGACGCTGGCGCGGAAGAGGCCGCCAAGCGCGCGGCAAAGGATGGATTGAAAATTTTCACCGTGGGCATCGGCACGGCGGCGGGTGATCTGCTGCAATTCCGGGACCAGAATGGCAATCTCCAATATGTCCGCGATGACCAGGGGAACGTGGTGAAATCTCACCTAAACCAACCTTTGTTGGAGCAAATCGCCCGGGACGCCGGTGGCGCGTATTATTCCCTGAGCGGCGCGAACACGATGGAGACACTTTACGAACGAAGCCTCGCGCCACTGCCGCAATCCGAATCGAAAGAGGCCTTCGTGAAACGTCCGCACGAGAGATATCATTGGCCGTTGGCATTAGGCATCGCGTTGTTGATTGCCGAAATGTTTTTCCCGGAACGCAAGCCGGTGCGTCATGGTGATGCGAAAGGCAAGCCGGCCGTGGGAGGCTCAACGAGCGCGGCGCCGGCGGTGGTTATGGCGGTCTTGATCTTGTTCGTTTGGCCGATGATCGCCTCAGCCTCGCCGGAATCGGCCATGAGTGATTACAAGGCGGGGAAATTTGTGGAAGCGCAGAAGGAATTTGAGCGGCTCGCGGCGGCGGACAAAAAAGGTAACCTGCGGTTGGTTTTTAACGCGGGCGATGCGGCGTATCGCGCCACGAATTATGATGACGCACTGAAGGATTATGTCGCGGCGCTGACCTCGCAGGATGTGAAGTTGCAGGAAAAGGCGTATTTTAACATTGGCAACGTGCTCTATCGCCAAGGGCAGGCCAAACTGAATCCGGAAAAGGGAGATCTGGATTTGGATGCCGTGCAGGAGCAATGGCAGCAGGCCATCAAAAGTTTTCAGAACGCGGTCACGTTGGACGCAAAAGACCTCGACGCCGCGCACAATCTGGAATACGCCCAAAAGTCTGTGGCTATGATTAAGCAATTGAAGGAATTGGCCCGCCAGGCCAAGCAGGCAGCCGACAACTCGGTGAAACAACGGCAATATCATCGCGCGCTGGAAATCATGCAGCAGATCCTCCAGCAGAATATTGCCGCGAAACAATTTGAAGATTACGTGAAACGACTGAAGAACATTGATGAAATTGCGACTCCCAGAGCGGTTAAATAAATACTGTAGCCATTTCGGAGCGAGGATTTTTGG
>DASZPR010000738.1:0-6169 GCA_035550235.1 Verrucomicrobiia bacterium
TAATTGATTTCCGTCGTCGTAAAATGTGTCGCGTAGAACGGCAGCATCTTCGCCAGTGGAAGCGTCTCCGGATAAAACGTTCCCTTCCATTCCTTATATTGGAATCCCGATGTTCCAACCCAAATCATGAGGATAGATTCAGTGTTGGTAACGTAATGTCAACCGCTCTAGTTGTAGCCAACTCGCCGCGAGACGAAATTTCCTTTTGCCTTGACAGGCTCGGACAGGCATTTGTTACTAATGGTAATCAGGAGTTTATGTATGAAAACAAATTTTCGAAAGAGTTTCATTTTTTTACTTGTGGCGATAGCGGTCTGGACCATTGATTGCGATATTCATGCCGATACGCTTTGGTTTTATAACATTACCAATAAGAGTGAAGTTGTACACCGAGGGCCGTACCGGTCCAAGGACGAGGCGGATACACAGGCAAACGTCTACCGCAAAAAACCTAGTTTGGCGGTGAGTGATTGCTTCAGCCTTGATTCTAAATTTTCCATGTCCGACATCGAAAATGTTAATAATTTGATAATGAGCGGTAAAAACGAAGAAGCTCTAACCAATGTTGACCGCTTGTTGGCGCTCGCCCCAAACGATCCTTACGCCCCTAGATTTCTCTACCTCTCCGGGTCGTTGAAGGAGTCGCTCAAGGCCGAATCTTCCACTGTTAAATCCACGCCACCCACCACGAAGACGATCCAAAAAATCGCCACACCCAAACCGGCCGTGATCGAGGCGCCCGTCATGGATAGCGATACCCTTACGGCACACCCAGGCGATCCCGATCGCATGGCGAAAGGCGTGAGCATGGATGACATTGTGCCTCGGCTGGCTTTGAAGGCCTGCCAGGACGCGGTCGCAGCTTATCCGAAAGAGGCGCGATTTCGTTACGAACTTGGCCGCGCGTTGGAAGCTTCGCATCAATACCCGGAAGCGATGGCCGCCTATCGCCAAGCAGTCGATATGAACTACCGAATGGCTTATTACAACCTGGGGCTCTGTTATATCAATGGCAAAGGAACAGATAAGAATATCGAACAAGGAAAAGCCTATTTGAGCGCAGCCGCAGATGCGGGATTGGACCAAGCCAAGGAAACATTGGGCGAGTATACTTTTGATTCCAAAGGCTTTTCGGACCCGGCTTTTTTCCAGGCTATCTATGATGGGACCTGGAAAAATATCAAAGGCGATCAAACCGATCTGGCGACTTATCTGGAAACGTTCATCGAACCGATTATCAAAACCTCCGATTGTGGAATGGTTATTTCTCAAGCTTCATTCACAAAGCTGGCGCAACAAACCCAGGTAAACGTGTTCGCACGGGCGCTGGGCGGGGCGGCCAGCGGGCGCGGAGCCTCGCACACCACGGGAGATTTTGCGGGCGCCGCCGCTGAAGGCTATCACTCGGGAGAACAAATCACTGTGAACCTGGCAGCCATGTCTGACAAGGGGCTGGATGACGCCAAAACATTTTACCAACGCTACGGATGCCAGACTCCGGTGGCCAAACAGTTTTTCAGCCATCTTGAGGACTTTGCGAACAATCTTGGTTCCGCATCTTTTACGCACGAACTGGAAAAGTATTACCATCGCTGATTGATCCGTTCGATTTCCACTGGGTTGATCACGTGACGAAAGCGTTTTACCACGCTCAAACCTTCTATAAACACGGGCCAACATTTCTTTGGCTTTGCAAAACCACCGTTTTGGCGCATGATTGATTTGGTGGTAAACCCGGTTGGAATTCGATATGGAATTTCGATTTTTGTGTCCATGTTGTCGTGAGAAGTTAAAAGCGGAGGAAGAGGAATCCGGCCGATTCGCCAATTGCCCGCATTGCGGCTTTGGCTTCCCGATTCCACCTGTGAGCGCCGCCCTTCCAAAAAACCAACTGGCCCTTCCTGAACCCGAGCGCGAGCCCGCTTTTGTGACACCAAATCCCGAGGGTGAATTCACCTGCCCGGTTTGCTGGTTGCGCTTCGACACTGGCGATGTCATGCACATCGCCGTGCATGATTCGCTGCGCGGCGATCCATTACTGGGTGAGGACGCCCAACAGCGTTTTCTCGCGACTCGTTTCAACAACGCCGGCCAGGCGCTCGACGCCATGGGAATCCCCTCGTCCGAAATCGCCTGCCCGCATTGCCGCCGAAAACTTCCGCCCGGTTTTCTGGAAATGCCCCACCATATCGTGTCGCTCGTGGGCGACCAGAGCGCGGGCAAATCGTATTTCCTCAGCGTGCTAACGAAGGTTTTTCCCACCACGATGTATCGCGAATTCGGCGTCGTTTTTCAAGACAGCGATCCGACCGGCAACGCGCCTGTAAACGACATGCGAAAGTCCTTGTTCGGCGCGCAAACTCCCGCCCAGGCAAAGCTCGCCAAAACGGTTTTCGAAGGCGCGATGTATGAACGCCTGCCGCGCCAGGGGCGCATGGTCGCGTTGCCGCATCCCTTCGTCTACACGCTGACGCCCGACGACAAAACCCGTGCGCAATGCGCGCTGATTTTTTACGACAACGCGGGCGAGCATTTTCAACCCGGCGTGAACATCGTGGAACAGCCCGGCGCGCAACACGTGGCGAGCGCAGCGGGTATCATGTATCTCTTCGATCCATTCAACAGCCCGGAATTTCGCCGCGCGATTCGTGAGACGAAAGATCCGCAGATGGAACGACCGATTGTGGATCAGCAGGACATTATTCTCGCCGAAATGCGTGCGCGGATTCAGGTGATTCGCAATTTGCGCGCAGGCGAACCCATCAATACGCCGGTCGCATTCATCGTCGGTAAATGCGATGTGTGGCTGCAATTGCTGAACGGCAAAACGCTTCGCGAGCCGTTGCACGATGGAAAACTCGCTGAAGGCGCGCTCGAGGAAAATTCGAATATCATTCGGGATTTATTACATCAACTATGCCCGGCGGTGGTGGCCAACGCCGAGGCATTGAGCACCAATGTGATGTTTTTTTATGCGAGTTCATTTGGCCACACACCTTTGAAAATCGGCCCAAGTGAATATGTGCCCGACCCGGCGAAACTCCAACCGATCCATGTCGACGTGCCTCTGCTGTGGATCCTGTCGCAAATTTGCCCGCGACTCGTGAAGAGCAACGAGGCCGCGGTACCGCAAGCGTCCGCGTAGTGGCGCGATCGTATGCCACAGCAACTCATCTACACGAGCGCGCCGCGCGGGGTCATCGCGGGACGATCGGGGCATTGCACGGTCGCGCGCAGCGCGGCCATGCGCGATGCGTTGATGCTTCAACTGGAGAAGCTCAGTTACTACCAGCATCTATCGCTGGCCGGCGGGCAGGAACGTCCCATTTTCTGCTGTCGCGTTCTCGACCTTCGCGGCTCGCGCTACCACGTGCTCACGCGCATCCAGGATGCGGGGCTGGATTTCACCGGGCGTACAAACTTTCTCGCGCATCACCTGGTTTTCACGCCGGAAGAAATTAGACAATACGCCTCGCCACCGATGATTTTGCGTCATTGGTCTGGCTGGGCGAATTCGTGGAGCAAGGATCCGCAATTGTTTGAAAGTGAGGATTGGTCCTCGCTGACGGCCGTGCCGCGAGCCTCCATGCCGGCGGCGAATTGGCAACAAATCACCGGCGATGCAGTCAACGGCTACGGCCTGCTGGACGCGCGCGCCGGGATTGCCTTTCGTGTGGAAGACATCGCCGATGACCAGGTGCTCGCGCTGTTTGCCGAGAGCCTGGAATTGCTGGAATTGCGCGACCCCCGGCGCGATTTCCGCGCGAGCGCCTGGCAATATACGTTCACCACATCCATGCAGGAGCAGGATAACCCGGCCGATTTCCGCTGGCGCTGTTTGCATTCGGACAATCCCGCTTCCAACCGCTTTGCCGGTCCGGACTGCCGCGCGCTTTCGGAAGTCCGCACTTCGCGCACAACCAGACAAGAGGAGTCGTTCGCGCGTTCCGGACGCCAACCACCGCGGTTTGTCGCGGCGCCACAAAACGTCAATTGCGAACTGGGCGAGGCTGCGCGCCTTCACGCCAAAGCTGAGGGAATGCCCGCCCCGGTTTACCAGTGGTTCGCGGTGGATCGCCAAGGTGCGCAGGTGCCCCTGCCCGGCGCGACCGCGGAAGAGTTATTGGTGCCGCATCCCACTTTAGGTATAACACGCTACGCCGTACGCGCCAGCAATTCGGAAGGCGAAATCACGAGCGACGTCGTCACGCTGTCCGTGGATCCGAAAGGCCAGGGCGGAGCACGCGCGTCCACCATGCCAAATTCGCCGACACCCCCGAACGCTCCGCACATCCGTACTCCGGAAGAAATTGAGCGGCAAAGGCAGCGTCTGGAAGCCGAACGCGCTCAGGGCAAAAAACCGTTTGGCAAATGGCCATTGATCATTCTCGGAATCGCCTTCATGGGATTCATCGGCGCGGTCGCAGTGCTCTCAAACGGCCATAAAAAACCGCCACCGCCCGCCGTAGTTCAACGGCACGATACCAATATTGAATTGTCCAATTTACAGCATTCATCGAATGCGAATATTAAAGACATGGCCAAGGAATCAGCGGCGACATCGCGGAGCGGCACGAATAGTGTGACGTTTTCCACGGGAACATCACGCCTCAAGGGTTCCGTCGCCATTCCTTTCTCCGACAACCTTCCCCCGTTGCCTTCGCCGTGGGCTGGGAGAAAAATTGGCAATCTCCCTTCGGCAACCTGGGCGTCTTTCAGCACGAATGAATTCGTTGTACACGGCGCCGGTCCCAACATCGGCCCGGACTCCGATAATTTTTTCTTCGTTCAAAGAGCTGCATCGAACTCGGTTGATTTCAGTTCCCGCGTCAAAATGGCCGACCGCAGGATTTTGAGCCGGCACGGCATCATGCTGCGCGACTCGATCAAGGCCGACGCATCCTTTGGTTTCATCGGACTATCGCAAAAAGAAATTCTCTGGGTGCATCGCGACGCGAATTCGAGTCCCTGCCAGTTTATCTTCGCACCGATTGTTCCATTGCCCGTTTACCTCCGGCTCGTCCGCCGGACCAATGGCGTCTGCAGCGCTTATTCCACGAACGGCACCAATTGGATTTGGCTCGGCACCAATCAAATCAAATTTTCCCAGCCGGAATATTTGGCCGGACTGGCGGTTTCATCCGGCAACGCGAATTTCGTCGACACCGTTTTTGATCACGTGACGGTAAAAAATTTAATGGAATGATCCTGCTCGAAATTGAACGCCTGAATCGCCGGATTTCCGAAGCACTTCAACCCGGAGGTAACCCGGACGCGGCGCCGCGTTTGGCGGAGGAATTCGCCGCCGCCTGCCGCGCCGCCAATCTGCGGCTGCAGCAATGCGAGGCGATGATCCGCGCGAACGACCGCTTGCAGGCGATTCAGCTTGCCGAGACCGCGCCCAATTTGCTCGACCTCATCGGCCTCCTCGAATTCCCCGACGCCGCCGAGTGGCGGGCGTTTTGCCAGAAAAATTCCCTGCCCGTCGCCGAGCGCATTGACGCCGGCGCTGTGCAGGCACTCAACGAATGTTACCGGCAGGGCATCAGCACGGATCATCCGCTCTACGCCGCTTATCGCAAAGCGACTTTGACGCGCAATGATATCGAAGCGCTGAACGCACTGCGCAGCATCACACGGCTGAATCCCTCCGACGCAAATGCGGCGGGCGAACTCACGCGTGTAGACGCCAAGGTGCTTGCGTCGCGGTTGGAGCATCTTTCAAATACTCTCGCGGGCGACAATGCCACATTGGTCGTCGAGGAAGTGGAGAGCATCGAATCTTTCGGATTCAAAACCCGAACCGAAGGCGATATCTGGCGAAAAGCAAACCGAGTTCGTTGCGGCGTTTTGATTCAAGAAACCGCCCAAGCCAAAGCGGCATCGCAGTGGTCGGTCGCGCTCAAAAAAATTGAATTGGTGCGCCGGTTGGAAAAGGACCTCAAACTGGAACTGTCCGCCGGCGAATTGCAGCAATTGTCAGAACTCGAAAAATGGACGCGCGCCGAACAGGAAAAAGACCGGCAGAACCGTGCGTTCGAGTCTGTGCTGTCCGAACTGCGCCGCCAGATTTCGAAGAGCGAAGAAAAAGACACCTCCGCCCGTTACGTGGAACTGCCCGAGATGCGCGCCGATTACGAGGCGCTGCACAAAGCCTGGCGCGCGCTGA
>DASZPR010000739.1:0-1840 GCA_035550235.1 Verrucomicrobiia bacterium
AAAGCAAGTGGCGGGCTGAAGTATCTGGCCGCGATCGCTATAGTTCATGATTCCAAAACTCGTTGCGTTGGTAATGACCGCCGGGATTTCGTTGATCAGCAAGTCCGCCTTGGGAATGGACCATAATGTGCAACCGATCGCGTTGCCGCCCGAAAACATGTCGCCGGCCAGATAAACCGCATTGGAATCAACGCCGAGCGTGGGAAAGTCCGCGAAGAAACTCGTCTTCGGATCGGCAACGAACGAGACGCCATGCCAGGCACCGTTCGGGTCCGCCGTGTCTGACACCGCAAGCAGAAAATCGTTCGCGAAATCCGTTGGATCGGCCACGGTGACGTCAAAATCCACCTGCGAGGCGAACCAGCGTTGGACGGTGGGATCAAAGATGATTCGCGGATCGGTTACCAGATCGGAAAACGAGATCGGGACACCCGCGTTGGCCCAGAAATTCAAATCGGATATTCGGGTCACGAGCGAGCCGTTGGTTTTGTTGTAGATGGCAAAAGTCCCATTGATGAATTCCACGAAATGTTGTGGCCCAATGGCGCCGTTGCTGTCCGCCGGTGTAATCGGGTTTGAGAGATTATCACTGCCGTTGAAATTCTGCCCGATCTGGATTTGAACAGAAGCGTGAGCAGGGGGAATGAGAAACCACTGGCAAAAAATCAGGAGGAGAATGACGCGGAGAGAACGGTTTCGAAAAAAATGATTCACACGACAGCGCGCGTATTAAACGCAAACGAAAGGTGAAAATCAAGCGAGGAGGGCGAACGATTTGGTGACAACACGACGGAATAAACAATTCACTTCGTTCGCGCCGTTATTTTTTTCGATGTAACAAACTTTCCGGCAATGCAATGAGTTCCGTGTCGTTGCCATCGGGTCGCCAGGTAATGCGACCGTCGGGAAGAACTCTTCGGACCACGCCCCGCAGAGAGCCTTTCAAGGTTTTTACTCGATCGCCGGGTTTGAAGTTGGCGGCTTCAATCAGGGCATTGATGCCCGAAATCATAGATTCACGATCGAGCACTCCCGCGACATAGTGCGCTGCGAGTGAATCAGCCTCACGTCGACGGCCTCGCGAAAGGTCTGCAAATAAAATATCGACGAGACGCCGCGCGAATTCGGCAAAGGTATTTCCGTTGAAGAATAGAAACGGAGCGGAACGATGACAAGGGAGGAAAAAATCGAGAATTTCGAGAAGTGTCAGCGCTTTGGTGCGCGTTTCTTCCCATTCGCTCCGGACTTTTTCGTGAGTTTCTTTATTAATGCCGTGCTGAGCGCGTCCTCTTTCGCACGCTGCGCAGTTGAGGCTGATGATAGACTGCCAGTCCCAGTCCTGGATAAAAGCGGCTCGGGTTTGTAACGGAGAGTGTTCAGCGTCACGCTCTCCTTGAGCATCTCCGGAGTCAGCTTTTTCAGCAGATCGGTTCGCAGCTTCATCAGGCATAATTTAACCTCGAACAGAGTATTCGCGCAAGCGACGATTGGATAAGGGGAAAGCCCTCGCTTTCGGAGCGCCGGTTTCCGCCCCGGCGCTAAAACCACTTTTCGGCGCCATCGTTTTAGAGAAATCCTCCCGATAAGGCTGCCCGCTTTGATAAAGCCGCAAGCGCTCCTGCATTTCCGGGACCGTTTTTTGCGCGCCAACGGCGCCGGCCTGAATCGCTTTTTGAACCGCGGCTTGTGCGTCAGTGAACCGGCCCGCTTCGGCGTAGGCCATCGCGAGCGTGTCGAGCACGAACGGTTGTTCGCCGCCTGTCAAACTGGCAGCGCGTTCGGCCAGCGAAATCGCTTCAGCGCCATTGCGCACGGCGGAATTTTGGTCCGCCGCCAGCAC
>DASZPR010000740.1:0-6703 GCA_035550235.1 Verrucomicrobiia bacterium
GTACAAATTTTGAGATGCGCCCCCTGAACCGGAACCGGCACCTATGGATTTTTTGCTCGACATAGAATCGCTTCCGAATAAAATTTCAACTCCCCCATTTGCCGCTGATTCAAATGGGGGAGTTGTTTTTTTAACCCGTAAAATAATAACAGCCTCTCCGTCGCAGTAGTGAATTTTCCCCGCCAAAATATTCGGCCTTTCCTTACCAGTAGTGCCCCTCAACCCAACTCCTCGCACAGTCGCGCCATTTCAACCCCTTGAACACCAACCTCAGTGCTGCCTAATCGCGCCCAGTCGTAGGCCAGCACCCTCAAAACCTCAGCGCCTTCCCAGACCGCTCCCAACAATACGACATTTGTCAGCCTCAAAATATTTGAGCCCCAGCCCATTTAGCAGTATTTCATTACTTATGTTCGCGCGTAAAACCCTCGTTATGACGCTTCTCGCGTCGCTCCCCATTTTTGCAACCCACGCCGCCGAGACTGCCCCCGTGGCTATCTCCCCAAAAACGCCCGTCAAAATGTTTCCCCTGTCCTCAGTGCGGCTGCTGGAAAGCCCGTTCACCAAGGCTGCCGCCGCCGACCGCGAATACATCCTCGCACTGGATCCCGACCGCCTGCTCGCGCCTTTTCGCAAAGAAGCCGGACTCCAACCGCGCAAACCTTACTATGGCAACTGGGAAAGCAGCGGCCTCGGCGGCCATACCGCCGGGCATTATCTCTCCGCGCTCGCCAATTTAATCGCCTCCGGTGATGACACCAAAAGCGGCGAGTTGCGCCGCCGCCTGAATTACATGGTCGACGAATTGGAGATTTGCCAGCAGACGAATGGCGATGGTTACGTCGGCGGCGTGCCGGACAGCCACACATTTTGGAAACAAATTGCCGATGGCCATATCGATGCCATGCGCGGCAAATGGGTCCCCTGGTATAACATGCACAAGGTATTTGCCGGCCTGCGCGACGCCTATTTAGTCGCCGGCAATCAAAAAGCGCGAACCGTTTTAATCGGCCTCGGCGATTGGTGCGATCACATCACCGCCGGATTGTCCGATGCGCAAATGCAACAAATGCTCGCCACCGAGCAAGGCGGCATGAACGAAGTGCTCGCGGACATCTACGCCATCACTGGCGACGAAAAATATCTCCGGCTCTCGCGCCGTTTCTGCCATCAGGCGGTTCTCAACCCGTTGGAACACGAGGAGGACCACCTCACCGGTCTGCACGCCAATACGCAAATCCCCAAGGTAATCGGCTTGGAACGCATCGCCACCTTGAGCGGCGACAAGGAAGCCGATGCCGGCGCGCGCTATTTCTGGGAGAACGTCACCGGCCATCGCTCCGTCGCCTTCGGCGGCAACAGCGTTTCTGAACATTTCAACCCGACCAACAACTTCCAGGGCATGCTGTTGAGCCGCGAAGGCCCGGAGACCTGTAACACCTACAACATGCTCCGCCTGACCGAACAACTTTTCGCCAGCCAACCGCAAGCAGCTTACGCGGATTATTACGAGCGCGCGCTCTACAACCACATTCTCGCGTCGATCGATCCGGATGCTCCCGGCTTTGTTTATTTCACCCCCATCCGCCCGGAACATTACCGCGTCTATTCCACGCCCCAGGAATGTTTCTGGTGCTGCGTCGGCACCGGCATGGAAAATCCCGGCAAATACGGCGAATTCATTTACGGCCAATCCGACGATGGCCTTTACGTCAATCTCTTCATTCCCTCCGAAGTCACTGATACAAACCTCGGCCTGACCTTGCGCCAGGAAACCAGGTTTCCCGACGAGGAACGTACTCGCCTGATATTGCACCTCAAAAAATCCGCAACCTTCACCCTGCACATTCGCCACCCCGACTGGGTGGCCGCGGATGCTTTCAAAGTCCGCGTGAACGGCAAGGACTTTCCCACGCTCTCCGCCCCCTCATCCTACGTCGACTTAAATCGCAAATGGAGCAATCGCGATACGGTCGAAATCGAATTGCCCATGCGCACGACCGTGGAACGCCTCCCGGACGGTTCCGACTGGGTCGCAATTCTTCACGGCCCCATCGTCCTCGCCTCCCCCGATGGCACCAATGACATGCGCGGCTATCGCGCGAACAGTTCCCGCATGGGCCACGTCGCGAATGGCCCCATGATCCCCATGGACCAGGTCCCCGTGTTGCTCGCCACCGCGGACACCCTGCCCTCCCATGTCGTCCCGATGAAAAACGGCGGCCCGATGGCCTTCAAACTCGTGGACGTCGTCGATCCCGCTTCAAAAAACGGCATCACCCTGCTGCCCTTTTACCGTCTGGAAGACCAGCGCTATCAGATGTATTGGCAACTCACGAGCAAGGCCGCCCTCGATGCGCACCGGGACGCCCTCGCCGCGGACGAACGCCGCCGCGCCGCCCGTGAAGCAGCCACCCTGGATTCCGTCGCCGTCGGCGAACAACAATCCGAAGTCGAACACGATTTCAGCGGCGACAACTCCAATACGGGACTCGCCAAAGACCGCCGCTGGCGCGACGGCCAATCCTTCCAATACACCCTCGCCACCCGCGGTGAAAAAGCAGCCGAACTTGCCATCACTTATTTTGGCTCCGACAGCGGCCGCACCTTCGACATCCTCGTCAACGGCATCGTGATCGCCACCGAAACCCTCAAGGGAGAAAAACCGGATGAATTCATCGAAAAAACCTATCCCATCCCCGGGCAAGCCATGGCCAAAGCCGTGAATGGCCGCATCACCGTTAAATTCGTCGCCAAAGAAGGCGTCGCCGGCGGCATCTATGGCTTGCGCTTAATGCGGGCCGACGCTCCGTGACAAAATAAATCGATTTGTAACCGCCGACGTCAGTCGGCGCACTTTCGTTTCATTACCTCTTCGCAAACCGTTTTCGCAGCGTGGGGCCGCCCCAACGCCTTCGCCGCCGCCGCCATTTGCGTCAGCTTTTTTGAGCCGAGCAATTGCTCGATGCGATACGGCAAATCCTCCACCCGATTCACCTTCCCCGCCGCGCCCCGTTCCAGCAGGAAATCACTATTCGCCGCCTCCTGCCCGGGAATCGGATTCAAAATAAACAACGGCTTACCCATCGCCAGCGCCTCGGAAGACGTCAACCCGCCCGGCTTCGTGATGACCAAATCCGAAATCGTCATCAACTCATGCATGTTCGAGGCGAACCCCAGCACGTGCGTGGGATGCTTACGGTCCTGCGCCGCCAGGTCACGCCGTAATTCCTCATTGCGCCCGGTGACCACAACCGTTTGAAATTCAGCGGACACTTTGTCCAGTTCCTCAAGAATTTCCGCCACTGGCCCCATGCCGAAACCGCCGCTCAACACCAGCATCACGCGCAAATCATCCCGCAAGCCATATTGTTTGCGCACCGCTTTGGCATCCACCTTCGAGGAAAATTTCGCCGCGATGGGAATGCCCGTCGCCACAATATTTTCCGCCTTTGCCCCGCGCGCCACGAGACGAGCCTTCGTTTCCTCCGCCGCCACGCAATAAAGATCCACGCACGAATCCATCCACAACGCGTGCGCCTCGAAATCGGTGATTACACTCACGGTCATCGGCGCCGGGCAATCCTTTGGCTTTCGGCGATGCCCCAACAATTCCAGCGGCAGATAATGCGTGCAAAGCACCACGTCCGGTTTGAAATGCTTCACATGCCGCTCAAACTTCTGGCGTGAGCTGCTGGGAAAAAGGCGCTTCAACTTGTTCATCGTGCGCGCCACCTTTGGATTATCCGTCTTGGCAAAAACCATTCCCCAGATTTCCGGCGCGCGTTCAACCAGTGCCAAATAACCCTCCGAATGAATTTTCTTATGCAACGGCGAAAAGAATTTCAGAAGATCAATTCGCTCGAGAACATCATCCGGTCGCGCAGCGCGCCAGGCCTCCTCCAAAGCCGCCGCCGCCGCCAAATGCCCGCCTCCGGCCGTAATGGTCGCAATCAGGATTCTCATCTCGCCGGGAGTTTAATCACCGGCCCACGAATGCAAAAGAATTGTTTGCGACGCCAAACGATCTGCAGCTATTGGTTCTCCGCATTCCTCCAGACAACCACGCCATCGCTGCGTAACCCGATTTGAACCTGATGCACCGCTGCGGGAAAGAGCCCCTGGGTACCGCGAGCCATATTGTCCACGGGATCGGGCTTTCCCACCACCAGGCATCCGACCCAATTGGTTGTTATTAGCGAAGAACTCGACCCGCCGGCAACCGGTTGCGCCTTGATGCCCGCGATCCAAACCACGCCCAAAACCGCCAACACGCTTAACAGCCCCACCCCTTTCAACAAGTTTGTTTTCATATCGAGTACGACACGCGCGGCGCCGATTTCTTAGATTTTTTTTGCATTTCTTTCGCTAACTCTTGAAGGCATCCCGCCTTTTTGCGAAGATTGTTCAATCACATGAGCCCCGCTCATTTCCGCATCGCGTTCGTCACCGCGCCGGACCTGAAAACCGCCCGGCGCCTGGCTCGCACGGCGCTCGATGCCCGGCTCATCGCCTGCGCCAATCTCCTCCCGCGTGTGGAGTCTCACTATCGCTGGCAGGGAAAAATCGAGCGCGCCTCGGAAGTCCTGATGATTTTGAAAACAACCGCAAAATGTCTTGGCCGATTGGAAAAACTCATCGTTGCCGAACACCCGTATGACACTCCGGAATTCGTGGTTCTTGATTTGCGCGGCGGAAACCAGCGATACCTCGAATGGCTAAAGACAGGGTGTGAACCCAGACGAAATGGGGTTAACGTCTGATTGAACAATTATGGGCGAGGCGTACTCTGACAACATGGCAAATGTTGGAAGCTTAATTCCGGCTCTGCTCATCATGTTGTTCCTGGGGGCAGTGATCGGCGGCACGACGGTCGCTTTTCTCGTCCGCAATTGGAGGCGCAAACACCTGTCCGTGGAAATGCCCTTTGCCCATACGTTTCCCGACATCATCACCCTGCCCTCCCTCGTCCGGCGTCCTACGACTTGGCTCGCCGTGCGCAGCCGGAATGTTCACGCCGTGCAGGTCGCCCTTGGTTTGCATAACGTTCAACCATGCACCTGGACCGAGGGGCTTTCGGGCGAAGAAAAATTATTTATCGCCCCGCCGGTGAAAGGCTGGGTTCTTATTATTGGTTCCGGCCTGCCCGACCCGGCAGATGACGTGGACGTCTGTTTCCGGTTCCTGACCAGTCTCAGCCAGAAGTTGGGACACGTTCAGTTTTTTAAAGCCAACCGCGTTTTGGGTCATCACGCCTGGGTGCGAGTGGACAATGGCGAAGTCATGCGCGGCTATGCCTGGGCCGGCAAAACACTCTGGAACCAGGGAATGCCCACCCGCGCCGAATCCGAATTTGGATTGAAATGTTTTCAATATTTCGAATCACCCGATCAAACCTTCGAGGAATCGGAAATCGCCGCCGCCAATGTGGAAAAGGTTTCGTCGCTGGCAGGCCGTTGGAGCCTTGACCCGACCAGCGTGGACGAAAACCTGTTTGAACACGCGTATGGCATTGCCGGCGAGCCGCCGCGACTTTTCTAATAAAGCTCCCGAGAAGCTTCCAACATTAAGCTCCGATCGACGGAGCGGTGTGATTTGGTTCTTTGAAGTTGGACCTTCCCTGGAGCTTGGACGCTTGGAATTTGGAGCTTTCCTCCTGAGTTGACATCCCGGAGTTCTCGGCAAAGACTAGGATCAATGGAACAGGAAGCCTATGTCTCTCGAACTTGAACTCCAAAGGTTCCCCAAAAAAATCGCCCTGAAGGACGGACTCCAATGCACGCTCCGGCCGCTCAAGAAGGACGACGAGAAAAAATTCCACGAATTCTTCCTCGCCGTTCCGGAGGAGGAGCGCATGTTCATCAAGCATCGCGTCACACAACAAGCCGTCATCCGCGACTGGTGCCAGAACATTGACCTCGGCCGCAACCTCCCGCTGCTCGCCATCGCCGATGGAAAAATTATCGGCGACGCCACCCTCCATCAACAACTCGGCGGCTGGAAACGTCACATCGGCCGTGTCAGCGTGCTCGTGCTGCCACAGTACCGCGGCCGCGGATTGGCGCGCGCCATGGTCACCGAGATCGTGCAGATTGCGCGCAGCCTCGGCCTGGAACGCGTCGAAGCCGAATTTATCGGCGAACAGGAGGCGGCCATTAAAATGTTTGCCCTGCTCGGATTCAGCAACCTCGTTCGCCTCGAAGATTACGTGAAAGACATGCAAGCCATCTCGCACGATTACGTGCTGATGGGCGTCGATTTGAAGGTGGACGAGGATTACGCGGGAGTCGGGGGTTAATGACAAATGACAAATTGAATTCAAAAATTCGTCAGTCGTTTCGTCCCTCCCTTCGTCATTCGATATTCGTCATTCCAAAATGACTCCAGAGACTTGCCCCTGCTGCGGCGCCGAAGTTCCGCCGAACGCCAAAGCCTGTCCAGAATGCGGTGCCGATGAAAACACCGGCTGGTCCGAGGAAACCCACACAGCAGGATTGGATTTGCCGGACGAGGATTTTAACTACGAAGAATTCGTCAAACGCGAATTCGGCGGCGGGAAAAATCCGAGACCGCCTGGAATCCACTGGTTCTGGTGGGTCGTGGGCATTTTAGTTTTGGCGGCTTTGGTATGGGGATTACTTCGGCACTAGAGCGGTTTAAAAAATACTGTAGCCATTTCGGAGCGAGGATTTTTGATTTTTGG
>DASZPR010000741.1:0-5715 GCA_035550235.1 Verrucomicrobiia bacterium
AGCATCAGCCGTTTGCGGCTCGTGCGGCTGTCGCGCCACGCCATTGTCCACGTCCACGCGGAGAAAATGTGGCCGAAAAATGCCCTGGGCTTTGGCGGCGCGTTCATGATTCAGCGACGACCGCGCCGCCTTTGAGGCGGATAATGCGCTGGGCGCGTTTGGCGAGTTCGAGATCGTGGGTGACGAGCACCAGCGTGGTGCCGGCCTCGGCGTTTAATGCGAACAGGTTTTGGATGACGAGCTTTCCGGTTTCGGCATCCAAATTTCCGGTGGGTTCGTCGGCGAAAAGAATTTTAGGCCGATTGATAAATGCGCGCGCGAGGGCCACGCGTTGTTGTTCGCCGCCGGAAAGTTGCGCGGGATAATGCGTCAGGCGCTGCCCAAGGCCGACACGGTTCAGGAGTTCGACCGCCTGGTCGCGCGCGTGATTTCCGCCGCGCAATTCCAGCGGCACCATGACATTTTCCAGCGCCGTCAGTGTGGGCAGGAGTTGAAAGGTTTGAAAAACGAAGCCAACGATGTCGTTTCGCACGCGCGCGCGACCGTCCTCGTTGAGAGTGCCGAGTGGCACGCCGTCGAGGAGCACGTCGCCGGCGGTCGGCACGTCGAGACCCGCGCACAGACCGATGAGGGTGGTTTTGCCGCTGCCGGACGGACCGACGATCGCGCAGGAAGCTCCGGCCTCGAGGGAAAAGCTGATGTCTTTGACGACGGTGAGCAGGTCGTTGCCACTGCGATAACTCTTCGTCAGTCCGCGGACTTCCAGCATCGGTTTCGAATTCACAGTGTTCTCAATACCTTACTCCAGCGTATCGTCAAACTGGATAATCGCCCGGTTGGTTTGACGAATGATGTTCTTTCGTGTTCGTTGAGGGAGATCAGGTTGATGATTGTGAAGAATTTATTTCGCCATTTGAGTTTGGTTTGTGGGTTTATGATTGCAGGCATCCTGACGGTCCGCGCGCAACCTTCGAATGCCCCGACGGAAAAAGCGGCGCCGAAATCGGTCGTGGTGCTCGGCGATAGCATCGCTGCCGGTTACGGTGTGGAGTCTTCGGAAGCGTATCCGGCTTTGTTGCAAGAGAAGATTGATGCGGCAGGATTGAATTTCACGGTGGTCAATGCGGGCGTGAGTGGCGATACCAGCGCCGACGGCCTGAATCGAATCAAATGGCTGTTGCGACGCCCCATCGATGTCCTGGTCCTGGAACTTGGAGGCAATGACGGCTTGCGCGGTATTCCGGCTTCCACGACGGAAACCAATCTTCAAATGGTCATTGATCGCGTGAAGCAAAAGTATCCCAGCGCGCAAATTGTCATCGCTGGCATGCAAATGCCGCCGAACATGGGCGAAGCTTATACAACTATCTTTAAGAATATCTTTCCGACGCTCGCGAAAAAAAACCATGCGGCGCTTGTGCCATTTCTGTTGGAAGGCGTGGGTGGCAGGCCGGAGTTGAATCAACCCGACCATATCCATCCAACCGCGGCGGGCCATCAGATTGTGGCGGAAAATGTTTGGAAAGTCCTGCGGCCCGTCCTGAGTGGCCGTTCGCCGGACTGATGCATTTGCCGGTTCGTGTATTCAAAATGACGAGGGCTAATGGACGGTTCGCAAGTCATCTCTCACAATCAGCCTGTTACACGTCATTAATTTTGACTACAGGCGACTGCTAAGCATATGCCTACAATACGACATTTGGTCGATTGTGAGATGTTAACCTTTTTCAAATAATAAGGCGTCAATATGCGAAAAATTCTTTCTCTCTTAGCCGGTTTTGGAATGACGGTAATGGCAGGCGCCATTCTCGTCGGCTGCCAGTCGGAACAAAAACAAGCCATGGACCAGCCCGCGCCAGCAGCCGCGACACCGGCTGCGCCTGCGGCTCCAGCCCAGCCGACAGCGGCGGCACAAGCGGTTCCCATGATGGGAACGACCGTTCGGATCAAAGCGGGGTCGCCGGTTCCTTTCAAAGATTCGAGCGGGAATGTCTGGCTGGCTGACCAGGGGTTTGATGGTGGCGACACCGTGGAACGTCCCGACGCGCCCATTACCGGCACCAAGGATCCCGGCCTCTACCAGTCAGAACACTACAGCATGAATTCCTTCTCCTGCAAAATCCCGAACGGGAAATACATTGCCAAATTGCATTTCTGCGAAACATTTGAAGGCATCGGCGGCAAAGGCGAGCGCGTGTTTTCCTACAACGTGCAGGGCCACGAGTTCAAAGACTTTGATGTTTTCGACAAGGCCGGCGGAGCGAATCGCGCCTATGTTGAGACGGTGCCGGTGGAAGTGACCAACGGAATCTTCAAAATCGATTTCATCAGCAACGTCGAAAATCCGCAGATCAACGCGATTGAGATTGCGCCGCAATCGTAAGGATTCGGCGCGCGGTCCTATATCATCATGGCGACAACGAAATCCCCCCGATCGGTTCCGCCTTATAAAAATCCCCGCCTTTCCGCGGTCGCGCGTGTCAAAGACTTGTTGTCGCGGATGACGCTGGAGGAAAAGGCGGCGCAGATGATGTGCGTGTGGCAGGAGAAAGCCACGAAGCTGCTGGATGCTTCGGGAAATTTCGACGCGACCAAAGCCAAAACCGCCTTTAAAAACGGTCACGGTATCGGCCAAGTCGGCCGTCCTAGCGATTCCGGCGCGAATCCCGCCACTCCGGCAGATGGCAAAACCGCCCGCGGCATGGCGGAGTTGACCAACGACATTCAGAAATTCTTCATCGAGAATTCCCGGCTGGGGATTCCGGTTTTCTTTCACGAAGAGTGCCTGCACGGCCACGCGGCCAAGGATGGCACGAGCTTTTCGCAGCCCATCGGGCTGGGCGCGACCTTCAATCCTGAATTGGTTGAGCAGCTTTATGAAATGACCGCGCGCGAAGTGCGCGCCCGAGGCGCGCACCAGGCATTGACGCCGGTGGTGGATGTGGCTCGCGATCCGCGCTGGGGACGCGTGGAGGAGACGTTCGGCGAGGATACTTATCTCGTGACGCAGTTGGGCATCGCCGCGGTGCGAGGTTTTCAGGGAGATCGCCAGTTCAAATTCAAGGATCGGCTCATCGCGACGCTTAAACATTTTGCCGCGCACGGCCAGCCGGAGTCCGGGCAGAATTGCGCGCCAGTGAATGTGTCCGAACGGTTGCTGCGCGAAACGTTTCTTCGGCCCTTCAAGGAAGTCATTGAAAAGGCCGGCGCCATCAGCGTGATGGCCAGTTACAACGAAATCGACGGCGTGCCGTCGCATGCCAGCCAGTGGCTTTTGCGTGATGTGCTCCGCAAGGAATGGGGCTTCAAAGGTTTCGTGGTGTCGGATTACTACGCGATTTGGGAATTGCACCATCGCCCGGACACGCACAGCCATTTCGTGGCGGGCAGCAAGAAAGAGGCGTGCGCGCTCGCGGTGAAGGCGGGGGTGAATATCGAATTTCCCGAGCCGGATTGTTATCTCAGCCTGGTCGAACTCGTTAAGAAAAAGGTGCTGAAAGAATCGGAGCTGGATGAACTCGTCGCGCCGATGTTGCTTTGGAAATTCCAGATGGGCTTGTTCGAAGATCCGTATGTGGACCCCGTGAAAGCCGGGCAAATCGTCGGCTGCGAGCCGCACCGGAAACTGGCCCTGCAAGCTGCGCACGAAACCATCACGCTGCTCAAAAACGAAAATCAATTGCTGCCATTGAATCCCGCGAAGTTGAAAAGCATCGCGGTCATTGGCCCGAATGCGAATCGGCTTCTGCTGGGTGGCTACAGCGGCGTTCCCCCGCACAACACCACGGTGCTCGAAGGCATCACCGCCAAAGTCGGCAAAGGCGTTAAGGTTGTTTATAGCGAAGGTTGCAAAATTACCGTCGGCGGCTCATGGCAGCAGGACGAAGTCACGCCGAGCAATCCTGAAGAGGATCGCAAGCAAATCGCCGAAGCAGTCGAGGTCGCCAAAAATGCCGACGTCATCATCCTGGCCATTGGCGACAATGAGCAAACGTCGCGTGAGGCCTGGTCGCTCAAGCACATGGGCGATCGTTCGAACCTGGATTTGATTGGCCGGCAGGAGGAATTGGTAAAGGCCATGCTCGCGACCGGAAAACCAGTAGTGGCGCTGGTATTCAATGGCCGCCCGATTTCAATCAATCTGCTCGCGGAAAAAGTCCCGGCGGTTTTGGAGTGCTGGTATCTCGGCCAGGAATGTGGACGCGCGGTCGCGGACGTTTTGTTTGGCGACTTCAATCCGGGCGGCAAGTTGCCGATTTCAATCCCGCGTTCCGTCGGCCAGGTGCCGACGTTTTACAATCATAAGCCTTCGGCGCGCCGCGGTTTTCTCTGGGACGATATTTCGCCGTTGTATGCGTTTGGCTTTGGGTTGAGCTACACAACCTTCGAATTTGAAAACGTGCGGCTCGAGAAGAAAAAAATTGGCCTCAAAGGCTCGACGCGCGTTTTGGTGGACATCAGGAATACGGGCAAGATGGCGGGAACGGAAACGGTGCAGATGTACATTCGCGACCTGGTGAGTTCCGTGACGCGGCCGGTGCGGGAACTGAAGGGATTCAAAAAAATCCTCCTCCAACCGGGCGAGAAAAAGACGGTCGCGCTGGACATCACGCCTGAGTCGCTGGCGTTTTTCGACATCAACAAGAAATTCGTGGTCGAGCCCGGCGATTTTGAGATCATGGTTGGCAACTCCTCGCGCCTTGCCGATTTACAGAAGTTAACCCTCACCGTCACCAAATAACATGAGCGCAAGCGTCGAAAATCTTCCCCCGGCTCAAAACGTCAGCGCCAGCCCGGGCGCCGGGGCACAAAAACTTTCGTTCTTGGAAAAGGCGGGATACAGTTGCGCGGATTCCGCCGCGAACTTCGTCTTCATGACGATGGTGTTGTTCCAGCTTAATTTCTACACGGATGTGTTCGGACTTTCAGTCACTGCGGCATCGATGATTCTCCTCTGGCCGCGTCTCTGGGATGCGATGGTTGACCCGATCGTCGGCATTCTTGCCGATCGCACGGACACGCGCTGGGGCAAATTCCGGCCATGGATTTTGTTCACGACGATTCCATGGGTGGTGGTGATGATCATGGCGTATACGACGCCGCACGGTTGGAGCACCGGCGCGATGATCGCATACGCCTGCATTACGAATATGTTGTTGATGACGATTTATTCGATGAACAACATGCCTTACGCCGCGCTTGGTGGCGTGATGACCGGTGACATCAATGAGCGGGCGAAGCTGAATTCTTTTCGTTTCGTGGCGGTGAACGCGGCGCAATTCATCGTGGGCGGCTTCACGCTGCCGCTCGTTGCGAAATTTGCCAGCCGACATGCGGCCGGCGGGGTGGTGACCGTGACCGATAAACAATATGGCTGGCAATTGACGATGAGCATCTGGGCCGCGCTTTGCCTGGTGCTGTTTTTGATCACGTTTGCGACGACGAAAGAACGCATCAAGCCGACCACGACAAAAAAATCTTCGCCCAAGGAGGATTTTCTCGCCTTGCTGAAAAACAATCCGTGGAAAGTCATGTGGTTTTGGACGCTCGTGCATTTCGCGATTCTCTCCTTCCGCGGCGGTGCGCTTTACAATTATTACCATCACTACGCGGATAAAACCGCCATGTTTGAAGCGGTGAAAACTTTTGGGCTGGTCGAGCCCTTGGACGCGAAGGGCAACGGCCTTTTGGAATGGCTTGGCTACATCGTGCATG
>DASZPR010000742.1:0-3010 GCA_035550235.1 Verrucomicrobiia bacterium
CGCGCAGGTGAAGCGCTGCGGCTCCTCGTTCCCTTCGAGCCCGTGCCGTTATTCGACGTCGCTGCTGGAAAAGGGCTCGGCCACCAATCGACCCAAATTGCCGAGGGCGACTGGGAAGTTATCTTCACCCACGAGGCCGCCGCAAAAACCCTCGCCCAACCTTCGACCTGCGGCTGCGAGAGCATCTCGCCGTCAGAAGTCATCGAAGTCGACGCGCGCCATTTGGAGCCGCCGCAACCAATGGTCCGCATTCTCGAAGCGCTCGCTCGTTTGCCCCAAGGTGCAAGCCTCCGCGCGCAAACGGATCGCCGGCCAGTTCATCTGTATTCACATTTGGAAGATCGTGGGTTCACTGGCGAATCCGAGGCACAAAGCGATGGAAGCTTCATTACCCATATCCGCCGCGCTTAATCGGCCCAAGCAGCCTGCCGCCAAGGCGCCCACGGCCAATGCACCGTCGATCAGGTTGCCGCTGGCGTTCATGCTGATAGGCCTGGCCGCGCTCTCGATTGGCGTCGGCTGGCTGATCGCCAGCCCGTTCTTGCTTGTTACGTATCACTATGGCCAGTTCGTCATCGCAGCGACTCATCTCTTCGTGCTCGGATGGATTTGCTCCATTGTGATGGGCGCAATGTATCAACTCGTGCCGGTTGCGCTCGAAACCAGGTTGTATAGCGAACGACTCGCGCAAGTGCAATTCGTTTGCCACGCCATCGGATTCTGCGGCATGGTCTGGATGTTCAAAAGTTGGAACATAAAACAAGTTGGCCACTTCGGCTCTCTCCTCGCACTCGGCGTCGTTCTGTTCGTTTACAATATTGCGCGAACTTTATTGCATGCGCCCAAATGGACCGTCACCGCCACGGCGATTGCCGCCGCGCTTGCCTGGCTGACACTGACGGTCACCATGGGATTATTTGTGGTGGCTGGAAAATGCCTGGCGGATTCCATGGACGCCGCACCGGCTGCGGGACCGTTCAGTGATCTGCAGCATATCGTGGAGGCCATGGGCCAATTTATCGTCCATTTCAATCCTATCGGCGCTATGCACGCGCACGCGCATCTCGGCGGCATTGGTTTCTTCACCATGCTCATCGTTGGCGTTTCCTACAAACTCATTCCCATGTTTACGCTGAGCGAAATTCAAAAACCTGTTCGCGCCGCGTTGAGCGTCGCGCTGCTGAACCTCGGCCTTGGCGGTTCCTTCGTCACGATTCTCCTCCAAAGCCCCTGGAAACTTGCGTTCGCCGGGCTGGTCGTCATCGCCTTGGCGCTCTACGGCATTGAACTCACGGCTATTCTCCGCGCTCGCAAACGACGCACCCTGGACTGGGGCCTTAAAATGTTTCTGACCGCCGTCACCGGCTTTGCGCCCCTCTGTCTGCTCGCACTCGTGCTTTCCTGGCCCGGTTTGCCCCTGAACGCTCTCACCGGCCGAATTGAAAACCTTTACGGTTTTCTTGGCCTCGTGGGCGTCATCTCGTTTGCGTTAATTGGGATGCTTTACAAAATCATTCCCTTCCTCGTTTGGTTCGGTATCTACAGCAAAAAAGTGGGACTGGCCAAAGTGCCCGCGCTGGCGGATCTTTATTCCGAACGCCTCCAAATTGCCGGCTACCTCACTTTCGTGTCCGGCATTGCGACAACCAGCATTGCCATTTTGTTTGCGAATGGATTGACCGTGCGCATCGGGGGTTTTCTCCTTGCGGCCAGCATCGCCACACTTCTGCTTAATGTCATGCGCATGCTCGCGCATTTTTTCCGGCCACACATTGAACCTTTCGCCGCCGCTCTTTCATGAACACTCAAGTCGTCACCGAAGAACTCGTTCTCGAAACCCTGCGCCAGGTCATCGATCCCGAATTGGGCTGCAACATCGTCGACCTCGGCCTGATTTATGGCACCAACATCTGCGGCGGCCACGTTCTCGTGACGATGACCCTCACCACTCCCGGCTGCCCGATGCATGAAAGCATTTCGCAGGGCGCGCGCACGGCACTGCTCGGTATCGAAGCCGTGACCGACGCCGAAGTCGAAGTCGTTTGGGACCCGCCCTGGCATCCCTCGATGATGACGGAAGAGGGCCGAATGGCGACGGGCGTCCGATTTTCCTAACCATCCAACAAAATAATGAATACCAACATCACTGCTCCCAATCTCATTGACGCCGACAAAGTCATGGACGTCCGTCCGATTCCCTGCTCGGTCAAACACGGATTGATCATCAAGAACTGGCTCGAACTCGCCGTTGGTGATCACTTCATTCTCCTCAACGATCACGATCCCGTGCCGCTCTACTATCAATTCTCCGCGCAATGGCCGGGCGCCTTTACCTGGCAGCACCTTGTCAAAGGCCCGGAGGAATTCCGCGTCAAAATTACCAAGGTGAAATCCACCAACACTCCCGCCGCGGTTCCGGAATGCCGTGGTGGCCATTGATTGAACCTGTAGCGGCGGTCAATGACCGCCGCAATTTAATTGGTATGAACAATTCAGCAGATCCTCCGCCGCAAAAACCCGCCGCCTTGGCTTGCGTGCTCGCCTGTTCCGGCTGTTCACACGCCGGCGAATTGGCCGACCACACCGCGCGCCGATTGAACCAGCTCGGCGTCGCCAAAATGAGTTGCCTCGCGGGCATCGGCGGACGCGTTAAGTCCATCGCGAACACGGTTCAAAAAGCACCGGAACTCCTGATGATCGACGGCTGCCCGCTCGAATGCGGCGCGAACAGTTTGCGACTCGCGGGCGTCACGAAATTCAAACATCTCAAGCTCCACGAATGCGGCGTGCGCAAACACGAAAGCGAAGTGAGCGATGAAACCGTCGAGCGCCTTGCTCAATCCGCATCGCAATTGCTCTCACAAAACACAACTCCTGTACTCGCGTAAGAGCGTGGAACATTCCCAACTCGCGGCGGGTCCTCCGCCGCTTTTTTATTCCCACAGCCGCCCGCCCTTTTCCAATAGCAACCATTCCTTGTTATCGCCGTGACAAAAAACGGTTGGTCTTC
>DASZPR010000743.1:0-4135 GCA_035550235.1 Verrucomicrobiia bacterium
CCCCTGAACCCTGAGCACCACCTCACCCCAGCCCTCTCCCCCATTTCATGGCGGAGAGGGAGACGGAGGGCGTCAGATGATTCATGCCTTTTCTCACAATTGTGATCTTTTTTTCAAAGCACGCTGAACGTCGAAGGAACCTGCGGGCGGGACGACGGCGCTCCCAGGATTCGCACGGGCGACGGCGCGCCGAGTGAACGCGGAAAAACGCAGATAAGATGGCGACAGGCAGGATGCCTGTCCTACCGCTGCATGGTGCGGAGGATTTGCAGGCCGAAGCGTTCGTCGGGGGTGAGGACGCGGCCGTGGGCTTTGAGCTCGTAGAGCGCGGCCATGGTCATGCAGAAATCGATGGCGGAAAATGGGCGGCCGCGGATGACGCGGTTTTTCCAGCGGTTCGCGTCGGTGACTTCTTCGATTTCCTGGCTGGAGCCAGGATAAAAGGAGACGAGCCATTCGTCGCGACGGAGGTAGCCTTCGCTTTCTTCCTTCCCTTCGAGCCATTCGTCGCAGAGCAGGATGCAAACGGAACGTCCGCGGCTGGCGCCGAGGCGGTAAAAAACCACGCGGGCGTCAGTCTCGGCAAAATGATGGTAGATGACTTTGGCGGAATCCTGCGCGTGGGGGGTGAATTGCGTCTGGATGCCGAGTTTCATGCCGCCGGGCACGCCGGGGTCGCGCTCGAAGCACAGATTCTCATCGAGCACCCAGAGGATGTCGGTGGAATATTCATGCTCTTCGAGCAGGGTTTTCCATGAGGCGAGTGCGTCTTCGAAGGGCGGGCGTTGGTAGCGGGTCGGTTTGGCCATACTGATACTTGATTAGGCATGGTTTCGACGCAGCCAGTCAATAAAAAGTGTGATGCCTTGCTCAACTTTTATATGGGGCTGGTACCCGAGTCTGGCACGAGACTTGGTTATGTCGGCAAAGGTTACGGGGACATCGCCCGGTTGCGGCGGCTGCCGATCGATGATTGCTTTCTTGCCCAACGCCTTTTCGATCAATTCGATGAGATAACTCAGGGTGACGGTTTGGGATTCGCCGAGGTTGAAAATATCAAAGCCAATTTCCTTCCCGGTGCAGGCGATGACGCCGTCGACTGTATCGGTGACGTACGTATAATCACGGGCGGTTGAACCATCGCCGAAAACGGGGATGGGTTGGCCGGCGTTGATGAGCTTGGCGAATTTGTGGATGGCGAGGTCGGGGCGCTGGCGCGGACCGTAGACGGTGAAGAACCGCAGCATGGCGACATCCATTCCGTAAACGTGGTGATAGACGTGGCCGAGGGCTTCGCAGGCGAGCTTGCTGGCGGCGTAGGGCGAGATGGCGGCGAAGATGGGGTCGCTCTCGGCGAAGGGGACTTTGGAATTCACGCCATACACGGAGGACGAGGAGGCAATGATGATTTTTTTCACGCCGGAGAGGCGGGCGGCTTCGAGGAGGTTGACGGTGCCTTCGACGTTGACACGTTGATACAAGGCGGGCTCGGCGAGGCTGGGTCGCACGCCGGCTCGGGCGGCGAGGTGGATGACCTGGTCGAACTTGACGCTGGCGAAAACTTCATCGAGTGCGGGGCGGTCCGTGATGTCGCCGTGGATGAACTCAAACGGTTTGGCGAGGGATTGGATGTCGCGAAGGTTGCGGCGTTTGAGTTGGGGGTCGTAGAAGGGGTTGAGGTCGTCAAAGGCCCATACGCTGTGGCCAAGGTTCAGCAATCGCTCGCAGACGTGCGAGCCGATGAAACCGGCGCCACCTGTCACAAGAAAATTCACGGGCGGACGGTAGCAATTGAAGATCGAAGATGGAAGATCGAAGATGGAAGATCGGAGATCGAGGAAGCGCGGCGGGAATTAATTCCCACTCCATTGGTAATCGTATCCGGCGGGCGGATCAAAGGCGGCGGTTGGCGAGTAGGCGCTGGCCCAATAAATTTTAATGTAACTGACATGGCCGTCCACGAAGCTGACGTTGCATTGCGCGTCTTTGAGCAACGGCCAGTCACCGCCTTTGGGCAATGGGCGTTTCGGGTTGTGCCACGACCATGGCTGGAAGGCCGGCATTTCGGCGGCCAGCACGGTTTTTTCCGGGTGTTTCACGGAGCTGATGTTCCGCCCGGAAAGGCCGGGGCTGTTGGTGCCGAACCGGGTGGGCGTGCCGGAATTGAACCAATAGCTGGTGAAATCGTAGGCGGCCTGGTCGTACAGACTTTTATCAACGTAGGTTTGATTCGTGGCGGTGAATTCGTAATAGAAAGTGTCGGCAGCGCAGGCGAACAGTGTGTCCGCCGGGGAAGATTCGCCGTTCAGTCCGAGGTAACTTTTCGCCACCTTTTTGAAATTGGTGAAATTTGGGATGTACTCGTTGGTGCGGTTCGGGCTGCGGGGAGCTTTATCCGCTGAATCATCCGAATACATTCTCAGAGCGAGATTAATTTGGCGCAGATTATTGGCGCAACTCGTCCGCCGCGCCTTTCCCTTGACTCCGCCCACCGTCGCAATTAACAGCGCGGCGAGAATGCCAATGATGGCAATCACTACCAGCATTTCCATAAGCGTAAAAGCGCGTTTTAAATTCATGGGGCATTGTTTGGACAAGGTAAGCAAGGAGATGTCATGCGAGCGTTTTTTCAGCATCCGCTCTCGCCACACTTGAAAGTTGACGGACGAATACGCATATTCAGCGGCATGCCAAACGACACTGTGTTGCAGCTTGATTTGCCGGGTATCAAAAAAATTAAAAGCGGCAAGGTCCGCGAGATTTTCGATTTAGACGATCGCCTGCTGCTGGTGGCGTCAGATCGCATCTCGGCGTTCGACGTCATCATGCCGAACGGAATTCCGCGCAAGGGCGAGGTGCTGACGCAGATTTCGTTTTTCTGGTTCGACCGGTTCGCGTCGCTGGTGCCGAATCATTTGCTGGCGGGCGCGAAGGATCCGCTGCCGAAAAATCTCCAGCCGTTTGCTGACAAGCTTGCGGGCCGTTCCATGATTGTGAAAAAGGCGAAGCCGCTGGCGATCGAGTGCATCGTGCGCGGTTACCTTTCGGGCTCGGGCTGGAAGGAATACAAGAAATCGCAGACGGTTTGCGGGATTCCGCTGCCGGGTGGTTTGACGGAATCGGCGGAATTGCCGCAAGCGATTTTCACGCCGTCCACCAAGGCGGAAGAGGGGCATGACGAGAATATTTCATTCGAGCAGGCGTGCAAGGTGGTGGGCACGGACCTGGCGACGCAGGCGCGCGATTTGAGCCTGAAGATTTATAATGCCGGACGCGATTACGCGCGGCAGCGGGGAATCATCATCGCGGACACGAAGTTCGAATTCGGCGTGTTTGACGGCAAATTGATTTTGATCGACGAAGTGCTGACGCCGGATTCGTCGCGGTTCTGGCCGGCGGATCAGTATCAACCGGGCAAGGGCCAGCCGAGTTTCGACAAGCAATTCGTGCGCGATTACCTGGAGACGCTCGATTGGGACAAGAATCCGCCGGGACCGACGTTGCCGCAGGATGTGGTGGCGAAGACGTCGGCGAAGTATCTGGAGGCTTACGAGCGGCTGACGGGGAAGAAGCTTTGAGAGGTTGCGCAGTGCCCCTGAGAGGGTGGCCGTAACTTGCTTAAGTTCCGCGTTTACGCGGTGAATGGCGAAATATGCCCGAACGGCCTAAGGCGGAACTACGAGCGGTGTCGAGGTGCGCCCCGCCCTGCCAATGAGACATTTTTGGTTCGCAATCTGCCCGGAAAATCGTAGCTTTGCTATATGAGTGTGGAACAACTGGAGTCCGCAATTAAAGCACTTCCGCCGGAAGAACGCGAGCGATTCGCCGGTTGGTTTGACGAACATCGTCATGAACTCATTCATCGCCGAAAAGTTGATGAGGCGCAGCAACGGGAAATTCTAACTCGCCTCCGCGAAATTGAAACGAATTCCCAGGCGCTGGAAGCATTCGAGGAAAATGATTTGGAACGGCTAATCCACGATGTTACCAGTAAAAAAGCACCGACTCGTCCGCGTTGATTTCCAATCGGCCTACGATTGGTATGAGACCAAGCAGCCTGGCCTGGGTGCCGAGTTCATTGAAGATTTTCGAAGATCCTATCACCGACTCCGACAGTCACCAGAACTCTATGCCG
>DASZPR010000744.1:0-9648 GCA_035550235.1 Verrucomicrobiia bacterium
AAATCTGGCGCAGCCGATCCGGGCGCGGCGCGTCCATCAGCACCATGACGCCGGAATTCGGCGCGGACGGCTATCTCCATTGCCTGCCATTCACGGGTGCGCCAGTCGCGGACCTGCGGCAGATCAATGTCTGGATGGCGGAACGTCAGCGACGCCGTTTTGCGGAATGGCGCGGCGCCAATCACTTCAACCCCGCGATGGCGAACTGACATGGCAACTCTCTTTCGCTGGCTCAGCACCATTTTTTTTGTGTCCGCCATCGCGGCGATGCTGACACTGTTGGTGTCCGATGCCATGAACGCGCTCACACCAAACCCGGTTCACCGTTGCGCGGGCGCGCTGGCGTTCATGCTGATTGGTTCGTCGTATGTCGCATTGCAAATCAGTTTGCGACGGCGGCCGGTTGAGAAACTGAAGGGGATTTTGCTCGGCATCGCGTTTTTATTTTGGGGCTCGGGACAATTTCTCCCGCCCAGCCTTTTTGCGACTGCGATGGACACCGCGGTGGTGGTCATTTTCGTAGTCGATTTAAGTCTGATAATCATCGAAAATCTAAAACGTAATCATTATGAGTAACATCCCTGTGAACCAAGCCTCGGCGATCCTGATCGTGGCTGCCGGAATTGGCGCCGGACTCGTGCACGTGTTTTCCGGTCCGGACCATCTCGCTGCCATCGCGCCGCTTGCGATGAAGCGCGAGAAGGGCGCATGGCAGACCGGGTTGCGTTGGGGAGCAGGGCACGCCTCAGGGGTGGTTTTCGTGGGAATTCTTTCACTGCTGTTGCGCGGGCTCTTGCCGGTGGATTTGATTTCAAGTTGGAGCGATCGCCTGGTTGGTGCGCTGTTGATCGGCATCGGCCTGTGGACCTTGCGTAAAGCGTTGCTTATTCATACGCACGCGCATGCGCACGAGGGTGAAACGCACGAACACATTCACATTCACGGCCGCGGCGCCGCGAAAGCGCACGCGGTGAAACGGCATGTGCACACGCATGCGGCGTTTGGTATCGGCACGCTGCACGGGCTCTCCGGCAGTTCGCATTTTCTCGCCATCATTCCGGCGCTGGCGATGCCATCCACGGCGCTCGCGGTGGTTTACCTGGCGTGTTACGGCGTAGGCACCGTGCTCGCCATGATGGTGTTTGCCTCGGTGATCAATTCGCTCTCCATGCGCTTCGCTGGGACCGCAAAAGTTTACCGCGGATTTTTGTTTGCCTGCTCCGGCGTGGCGGTCGCGGTGGGCTGCATCTGGATGTTCGGCTTCGGCTTTTGAACCAACGTGAAGCTCTCGGAAAATTATTTCAATACTGCCGCGCGAGGGAGCGCGCATCTGGAAGTTGAACTTGTCTTTGGCGAAAGCACGGCGGTTTCGTGTGGGGCCACCAGCCCGTTGAAATTGCTCACACCGTGTCCGCGCGGGCAAAGCGTATGGGCGTACGCCAGTAATTTTGGCGGCGGCCTGGTTGCCGGAGACGAAACACGGCTCGATCTCCTCCTCGGTCCGGGAGCGCGCTGTTTCATGGGCACGCAGGCGTCAACCAAAGTGTATCGCAATCCTTCCCGTCTTCCTTGTTCGCACACGACGCATGCCACACTAGGCACTGGCTCTTTGCTCGTGTTTGCGCCGGACGCGGTCCAGGCCTTCGCGGGTTCGAGCTACCGCCAACGGCAGGAATTTCATTGCGCCAAGGATTCCGCGCTGGTTTTGGTGGATTGGTTCACCTCCGGGCGCGTTGCGCGCGGTGAACGCTGGGAGTTCGATCATTTTCAAAGCCGCAACGACGTCTTCCGTGATGGCCGGCGGATTTTTGTCGATTCCATCGTACTAAATTCGGACGACGGCGCCGTTGAATCTCCGCATCGCACCGGACGTTTTAATTGTTTCGCCATGATGTTGTTGGTTGGTGAACCGCTGCAAGAAGCCGCGGCGAAATTGGCGGCTGAAATTTCTTCGCGCCCCGTGGAACGCGCCGCTACGCTTCTTTGCAGCGCGAGTCCCGTTCAGGAAGGGACTGTGTTGCGCGTGGCCGGTGAAGAGGTTGAAAGCGTGAGTCGCGAATTGAAACGTCATTTGAAATTTCTCGCCGAATTGCTCGGCGATGATCCCTGGGCAAGAAAGTGGTAATGAAAAGTACCAAGCACCAACATCCAAATTCCAAAGAAATACCAGGGTCCAAGCTCCAAGCTGATTGGATCGTGAAAGATTTTATTGGACGCTTGGAATTTCTCTGGATGTTGGAGCTTGGATTTTGGAATTTTAAAACATGCACCTGACTCCACGCGAAATCGAAAAGTTAATGTTGCACAACGCGGGTTTTCTCGCGCAAAAACGCCTCGCGCGCGGCTTGCGCCTGAATCATCCCGAAGCGGTTGCGCTTATTTCCGCGCAATTGTTGGAATTTATCCGTGATGGTAAAAGTGTGGCGGAGTTGATGAGCCTGGGCCGCAAATTTCTTGGTCGCAACCAGGTGATGCCCGGTGTCCCGGAAATGATTTACGACGTGCAGGTGGAAGGCACTTTTCCCGACGGCTCGAAGCTTGTTACTGTGCATCATCCTATCGCGAGCGAGAACGGCGACCTTGTGTTGGCGTTGCAGGGTAGCTTTCTGCCGGTGCCGGACGTTTCAATTTTTGAATATATTGCTGAAGACGGTGAGCCCGGCTCGGTGGAAGTGCAGGATGGCGAAATTGAACTCAACACGGGCCGCGCGACGGCTGAGATTCGCGTGACGAATCTTGGCGATCGGCCAATTCAAGTCGGCAGTCATTATCATTTTATCGAGACGAACGCTGCGTTGAAATTTGATCGCGCCACCGCTTATGGGAAACGCCTGGATATTCCGGCTGGCACGGCGGTGCGATTCGAGCCCGGCGAAACTAAAACTGTGAAGTTGGTGGAGATCGCGGGCAAGAAAGTGATTCGCGGCGGAAATAATTTGGCGAGCGGAAAAGTTTCTGCCGTCGGAAAGAAAGCGGCTTTGAAGAAGGTGAAGGCGAAAGGGTTTGCGAATGGCGCTTAAAAGCGGCGGAGGGCTGTCGCAGTCCAGGACGCCGGCGCGCGGTTCGAGTTGCCACAATTTTGAAAATGATGAGACAGCCGCGAGGAGATTCATTTGAGCCTCCTCACGTCGGTTCCCACGGAAAAATGTTATGCATAAAATGAAACGCCGGCATTATGCCGATATGTTTGGCCCGACCACCGGTGACAAAGTCCGGCTCGGTGATACGTCGCTCATTCTCGAAGTCGAAAAGGATTTCACCATCTATGGCGACGAATGCAAATTCGGTGGCGGCAAAGTTATCCGCGAGGGTATGGGCCAGGCTGCCGGCGTGGGCGACAAGGACGCGCTGGATTGCGTCATTACGAATGCGCTGGTGGTCGATTGGAGCGGCATTTACAAAGCTGACATCGGGATCAAGAACGGTCTCATTAGTGGTATCGGCAAAGCCGGCAATCCTGATGTGATGGCAGGTGTGACGAAAAACATGATTGTGGGTGTGACGACGGAGGTCATCGCGGGGGAAGGTTTGATTCTCACCGCTGGCGGTCTCGACACGCACATTCATTTCATTTGCCCGCAGCAGGCGCACGAAGCCATCGCGGCCGGACTTACGACGATGGTTGGCGGCGGCACGGGCCCGGCGGTGGGCACTTGCGCCACGACGTGCACGCCGGGTTCCTTCAACATGCGGATGATGTTGCAGGCGGTGGATAATTTGCCGCTCAATTTCGGATTCACCGGCAAGGGCAATACGGCGATGCCCGCTGGTTTGCGCGAACAAATCCAGGCTGGCGCCATTGGCCTGAAGCTGCATGAAGATTGGGGCACGACGCCGGCGGCCATCGATTGCTGCCTGGGTATCGCGGATGAACTCGATGTGCAGGTGACCATTCACACGGATACGTTGAACGAATCCACCTTTGTCGAAGGCACCATCGCGGCGTTCAAGGGCCGCACGATTCACACGTATCATTCCGAAGGCGCGGGCGGGGGACATGCGCCGGATATTATTCGCATCTGCGGCGAGCCGAATGTTTTGCCGAGTTCGACGAATCCCACGCGGCCTTACACGGTGAATACCATCGACGAACATCTCGACATGCTCATGGTGTGTCATCATCTCGACGCGAATTTGCCGGAGGATGTCGCCTTCGCCGAGAGCCGCATTCGGGGCGAGACGATTGCGGCGGAGGATATTTTGCACGACCTCGGCGCCATCAGCATGATGAGTTCCGATTCGCAGGCGATGGGTCGCATCGGCGAAGTCATTACGCGTTCGTGGCAAACTGCGGATAAAATGAAAAAGCAGCGCGGTCGTTTGCCTGCGGAAAAAGGCGACAACGACAATCTACGCATCAAACGTTATCTATCCAAATACACGATCAACCCTGCGCTCGCGCACGGTATGGGCCATCTCATCGGCTCGATTGAAATTGGTAAGCTCGCCGATCTCGTGTTGTGGAAGCCCGCGTTTTTCGGTGCCAAACCCGAGATGGTCATCAAGGGGGGTGTGATTGCCTGGGCGCAAATGGGTGATCCAAACGCCAGCATTCCGACGCCGCAGCCGGTTTTCATGCGGCCTATGTTTGGCAGCTTTGGCAAAGCGAGCGGCCCGTGCTCGATCGCTTTCGTGAGCCAGATTTGCAAAACGAAAAACACGGCGAAGAATTACGGCATCAGCAAACGCATCGAAGCGGTGAAAGGCTGCCGCAAAATCACGAAGCGCGATTTGAAATGGAATAATGCGCTGCCCAAAATCACGGTCGATCCGGAGACTTACGAAGTCCGCGCGGATGGCGAGTTGCTCACGTGTGAACCGGCGAAGGTGCTTCCGCTGGCGCAGAAATATTTCCTTTTTTGATTCGTGAGAGACCGCGGAGAAATGACTAATGACGAATGCCAAATGGCATGCGAATCAGCCCGCAGCGTTGAGTCTCCATTCGCCATTCGCCATTCGCCATTGGAGCATTGGCTCCTTTGGCAGCTCTCCGACTCTGCCTTTCCGACCGGCGGCTTCGCGCATTCCGCGGGCCTCGAAGCCGCGTGGCAGCATGGGGAGGTGAAGAATCGCGGCGAACTCGCTTCGTTTGTTGAAGCCGGTCTGCATCAACTTGGCCGCGCGGTGTTGCCGTTCGTTATTGGCTCGCACACCGAAACGCAGCGTTTGGAGGAGTTCGATCGGTTGTGCGATGCGTTCACTACCAACCACGTGGCGAATCGCGTCAGCCGCGCCCAGGGCAAGGCCTTTTTGACCGCTGTGCAGCGAATCTTCCTTTCCGGAAAAACGCCGCCATCGTCCAGTTTGCCGAACGCGCCGTTTAATCATTTTGCCTGCGTCTTTGGCGGTGCGTTGAGTCTGCTCGACGTTTCTCAGGAAACAACGGCGCGCTTGTTTTTCTTCAATCATCTCCGGGGTGTCCTGGCTGCCGCCGTGCGGTTGAATATCGTCGGGCCCATGGAAGCGCAGACGATGCAGCACCAGTTTTCCGCGACGGCCGAAGATGTTTTGAAAGCGAGCGCCTCATTGACGCTCGATGATATTGCGCAGACCTCGCCTTTGCTGGATTTGTGGCAAGGCGCGCAGGACCGGCTCTACTCGCGGTTGTTCCAAAGCTGATTTATGAAAATTCTTTTTCATCTTCATTCTCACGGTGGCAATGGACATTCACATTCAGAACATCCCGGTCATTTTCATGACCGCGAACGGCCGTTGGACCGCGATTTCAATCAGCGCGCGTTCACCGTCGGCGTGGGCGGGCCGGTGGGCAGTGGAAAAACGGCGTTGATGTTGCAACTCTGCAAACGCTTGCGTGAAACACGGAGCATCGCGGCGGTGACGAACGACATTTTCACGAAGGAAGACGGCGAGTTTTTGACCAAGCACCAGGCTCTGGAACCGGAACGCATTCGTGCCGTGGAAACGGGCGGGTGCCCGCACGCGGCGATTCGCGAAGATATTTCTTCGAACCTGCTCGCGCTGGAAGAATTACACCAGAAATTTCATCCCGACATTTTGCTGATTGAATCCGGCGGCGACAATCTGGCGGCATGTTTCAGCCGTGAGCTTGCAGATTTCACAATTCAAGTGATTGATGTTGCGGGCGGCGATAAAATTCCGCGCAAAGGCGGCCCCGGGATTACGCAAACCGATTTGCTGGTGATCAATAAAACCGACCTCGCTGAAGCCGTCGGCGCGGATTTAAAAGTCATGGAGCACGACACCAAAAAAATGCGCGGCAACGGGCCGTTCGTTTTTGCGCAGGTGAAACACGGCGTCGGCGTGGATGAAATCGTCGGCCATATTCTGCACCATTGGCAACACGCGATGCAGGTGCCGCATGGAGATTAAACCACTGGCGCTTCTTTCAGTCGCAGAATTTCCGAGTGCAACTGTTTCGCGAGTTCTTTCCGATCCGTGCTGCTTTCGCGCAATTGCATGAAGCGCACTTCGGCCCGCACGTTTTTTTTGGCCAATAGATTCATGAGATGCGGCACCAGTGTGTGCTCGTCCCTCCAATAACACACCTCCTCGCCAACATCGCCATCTTCAAGTTGATATTGAATGTGGCTCACGAAAAGCGCGTTCGTCTGGTGCGTCGCTGGTTCTAGCAGTGAGGATCGGAAAGGCAAAACTGTTTTGCCATCGGAACTCGTGCCTTCTGGAAATAAAACGACCAGCGCACCCTCCTTCAACGCCGCATCAATTTCCCCCGTGGTCTGGCCCACGCGTGTGCGGCGTTCGCGGTCCACAAACAAAGTTCCCGCCAGCTTCGCGAAAAAACCAAACACCGGCCAGCTTTTGACTTCGCGCTTCGCCACAAACATCGCAGGTGTAATGGACGCAATGACGAGAATGTCCAGGTAGCTAAGGTGGTTGGAAACCAGCAAACCGCTTTTGGGAACGGAACCGGAGGCGCAGATTTCTGTGCTTAAAACGCGGAGGACGCGGCGTGAGGATTTTTGGAGCCATAGCGCGCGTTTGCTGGTAGGAGCATTTCGTCCGCACCAGCGCGCGTAGTTGATCGCCGCCAGCGCAAATTCAGTCATGAGCCAAGGCAGCCGGTACGCGACGCGCACGGGATGGCGGAACAACCCTTTCATGCCGTAAATTGAATTCCGCGCAGAAACAATTCAACTGAATTCAACCCAGAAATCTCATCCGCGCGAGCGGGTGCAGCGTGTCCAGGTCCAGAAGCGTCAGGAAATCGATGGTCTTGAATTGTGCATCGAGCGCGGGCGGGCCACAGATTTTTGCGCCCAGCGTAAGATACGCGCGCAGGAGTTTCGGGATCGGCACCGGTTCGGCCGCCACTTCGCGCAGTGAGCATTCGTAAGCGGGCAGGGGAGTCGTGCGCCATTCGGGCGTCGCCAGATGTTTGCGGCACAAATCAGCGTAGGCCGATGCACCGTCCGCCGGGTCCTGCGAAGTCAAAGAGCTGCAACCCATCAAGTATCGCGCACCGCGTGCTTTCGCATAATCCGCGATGCCTTTCCAGAGCAGGCCCAACACGACGAGATTGCGGTGTTGCCGATGAACGCACGCGCGACCCAGTTCAACCATTTGCTCGCGCAACGGTTCGAAGACGTCGAAATGAAATTCCTGCGCGCAATAGTAACCGAGATTCTTTTTCGCCGCGGAACCCATTTGCAAACGATACGTCCCGACGATGTTGCCGGTCGGCACGTGCTCCACGAGCAAGTGGTCGCAAACGGCATCGAACGGATCGACGTCCAGACCCGTGGCGTGGGAGGACGCGAGGCCTTCGTTCAACTCGAGGTTGAAGACTTCGTAGCGTAAAACCTGTGCGGCGCGGATTTCATCAGCGTGGCGCGCCAGGCGTGTGGCGTAATGCGTTGGCGCGCTCACCAGGAGCCGCGCGGTTTCGAGAGTGGTACTCATACGGACATGGTGGCAAGGTTGTGTGACAACGATGTGCCGGCCACGTTAATAATTATTCAATATGTCGTTCAAGGGCCGGATACATTACATCACAGCGGTTTCACAGCAAGTGCATTGGTGCCCTGCTAATCATGTGTTTAGGTCAACAAATTCTTGGGAGTTGCTCCCCGCTCGGCATATCAAGAATGCGATTTGCACCAAGAACGCTCTGCAAAACCACGGTTGGACTTGATTCGTCGCTCACTTTACCGATAACGCAAGCGGCTGGAGCCCCATTGACTTTCAATATCGCCAAAGCGCGTTCGGTGTCCTTCGCGGCGACGAATGCGGCGAAACGCCCTTCGCAGGCGACGTGAAGCGGGTCGAGTCCTAAAATTTCACACGCAGCATGAACGTCTTCGCGGACGGGAATTGTTTTTTCCTCGAGAACGATTCGCGCGTGCGCGGCTTCAGCGATCTCGTTCATGGCGCTCGCCAATCCGCCGCGGGTTAAATCGCGCAGACAATGGATCTCCACGCCCGCCTCAATCAGTTTGGAAACCACGTCGGCCACGGGTGCGGAATCGCTCTCGATCGTGCCCTCAAATTGAAGTCCTTCGCGCACGCTCATGATCGCCATGCCGTGCCGGCCCAAATCTCCATTGGCCAGAATCACATCGCCCGCGCGCACACTTGTGGGAAGGATATTCAACGAATGCTCGACGCTGCCGATGCCCGCGGTGTTGATGAAAAGCGCGTCCCCGTTGCCAGTGTCCACGACTTTGGTGTCGCCGGTCACGATCTGTATGCCGCAGGCGCGCGCGGCGTCGCGCATGGAACACACCACGCGCCACAAAGTATCCATCGGCAGCCCTTCCTCGAGGATGAACCCGGCGCTTAAATACAGCGGCCGCGCTCCGCTCATGGCGAGGTCGTTGACGGTTCCGTGAACCGCCAGCGAGCCGATGTCGCCGCCCGGGAAAAAAATCGGCCGCACGACGTAGGAATCCGTAGTGAAAGCGAGTTGTTTGCCGGGCAGGCTTAACACGGACGAATCGTGCTGTTGATTCAGCGCCTTGTTTCCAAAGGCTGCGAGAAAAATTTCCTGCACCAAGCGATGCATTAATTTTCCGCCACCGCCGTGCGCCATTTGGATACGCGAATGTTGCGACAGGGGCACCGGGCAAGCCGCCGAGAAATCAAGTGCGCCACTCATGGTCAAGCCACTGCCTCCTCTCTCTCGTGATTGCGGTACCGGTAATACGCCGCGCACGCGCCTTCCGAGGACACCATCGTGGCGCCCAGCGGATGCTCTGGCGTGCAGATGTTGCCGAAGGCGGGGCACTCGCGTGGTTTGAGTTGCCCTTGCAAGACGAGGCCGGCAAGACATTCCTTCGGCTCAGCCAACTCGCGATCGGTCAGGCCAAATTTTTTATCGGCATCAAACGCCGCGTAGGCGTCGCTCAATCCCATGCCGCTGCGAGGAATTTCTCCGACGCCGCGCCATTTGCGTTGCACGATTTTGAAAACCTGTTGCATCAATTCTTGCGCGGGCTCATTTCCTTCGCGGCGCACGGCGCGCGCGTATTGATTCTCCACTTCGGCACGACCCGATTCCAGTTGCTGCACGCACATCAGCACGCCTTGCAAAATGTCCAATGGCTCGAACCCGGTCACGACGATAGGCACGCGATATTTCGCGGCGATCGGCGGATATTCGTGATAGCCCATGACGGCGCAAACGTGACCGGCGGCGAGAAAACCCTG
>DASZPR010000745.1:0-6796 GCA_035550235.1 Verrucomicrobiia bacterium
CGGATTTCGACGGGGAATTGCAGGTGGATGCCGCGCTCGTGCCGGAAATCGCGGCGCGCAAATTGCCCGAAAGCAAAGTGGCCGGCCTGGCGAACGTTCTGGTTTTTCCCGAACTGAATTCCGGCAACATCGCGAGCAAACTGGTGCGCCACATGGCGCGCGCGAATGCTTACGGCCAGATTCTGCTTGGCCTCGATCGTCCAGCCGCCGATGTCTCCCGCGGCTCGAATGCCCACGACATTCTCGGCGTCGCGGCCATCGTGGGTGTGCAGGCGATTGAATATGACAAGTTGTATCCCGGTGCCGGCGGCAGATTGCCCGGCGAATAGTTAAATAAGTAATTTGTTAAATCAGTTATATGAGTGCGAACGAATTTAACCATTTAACTTATTTAACTGACCCGATTGCCCCATGAACATCACGACTCCACGAGTCTTCATCGCTGCCACCCGCCAGAACGACGGCAAGACGACTACGTCGCTCGGGCTCATCGCGGCGTTGCAGCGGCATTTCCCGCGCGTCGGTTACATCAAACCGGTTGGCCAGCGGTTCGTGGAAATTGAGGAGCAGAAAATTGATGAAGACACGGTGCTCATGGACAGCGTTTACCGGATGAACTGTCCGCTGGTGGACATGAGCCCCATAGCGGTCGAGCCCGATTTCACGCGCAAATATCTCCAGGCTGCCAACAATGAGGCGCTCGTCAAAAAAATCCAGGGAGCTTTCGATCGCGTTGCGTGGGAAAAGGATTTTGTGCTGTGCGAAGGCTCGGGGCATGCGGGTGTCGGTTCGGTTTTCGATCTGTCGAATGCGCAAGTGGCGAGAATTCTCGGCGCGAAAGTCATCATCGTCACGCAAGGCGGCATCGGCAAACCGATTGACGAAGTTTGTCTGAATCAGGCGTTGTTCGAAAAAGAGGGTGTGGAAATCATCGGCGTCATCCTGAACAAAGTGCTTGATACGAAAGTCGATTCGGTGACGGATTTTGCGCGGCGCGGTTTGAAGCGGAAAGGGCTCGACCTGCTGGGCGTGATTCCGCACCAGCGCATTCTGTCCAATCCCACGATGGAATTGATCCGCGACGAACTCAAAGCCGAAGTCCTGAACACACCCGAGAAATTGCACGGACTCGTGGATGACGTCGTCGTGGGCGCGATGGGTGCGCACAACGCCATGGATTTCTTCAAGCCCGGCGTGCTGCTTATCACGCCCGGCGACCGCGAAGACATCGTGCTCGCGGCCTGCACCAGCCTGGACACGCAGGCGGACAAGCGCATGGCGGGCATTGTCCTGACGGGAAATTTGCGCCCCTCGCCCGCCGTCTTGAAAATCATTCGCGTGATGCCCATCCCGGTTTTGCTCGCGAAACAGGACAGCTATGAAGTCGCGTCAAAGGTCCACGACCTGACTGTGAAAACCCGCCCGAACGATGCCGAAAAGATTTCGATCATTCGCGATTTGATTGCCAACAACGTGGATTTGGAAAAGATTTTGAAATCGCTCTAATGTTAACCGCGAAACACACGAAATACGCGAAAACTGAATCAAAACTGTGAGCCTTCCCATTAATCCTGCGCTGAAAGACCTGCCGACCTATCAACCTGGCCGGCCCATCGAGGAAGTCGCGCGCGAACTGGGCATGCCCGCCGCGCAAATCATCAAGCTTGCCTCCAACGAAAATCCGCTCGGCCCGTCTCCTGCGGCCTTGCAGGCGATGCAGCACGTACTCGCGCATCTTAATTTGTACCCGGACGGCAACGCGTTTTATTTGAAGCACAAGCTCGCCGACAAGCTCAATGTCCAGCCAGGCCATCTGATTCTCGGCAATGGATCGAACGAAATCATTGAATTCGTCGGGCACGCCTTCATGGAATCCGGCGTCGATGTCGTCGTGTCGCAATACTGTTTTGCGATCTATCCGCTGACCGCAAAATTGTTCAGCGCGAACGTTATCACGGTTCCGGCAAAAGATTACGGTCACAATTTGCCGGCGATGCTCAAGGCCATCACGCCGAAAACGCGCGTCGTCTTTGTGGCCAACCCGAACAACCCGACGGGCACGGTGGTTTCCAAACAGGAACTCATCGACTTCGCCAACCAGGTTCCCGCGAACGTGCTGCTCGTGATTGACGAGGCTTACATTGAATTTCTCAGCGACGCCGCGGATTTCATTTCCGAAATTCGGCGCGGCCAAAAACCCAATCTGCTGTTAATGCGGACGTTCTCGAAGATTTTCGGTCTCGCCGGCCTGCGGCTCGGCTACGGCATCGGCCATCCCGATTTGATTACCGCGCTAGAAAAAATCCGGCAGCCTTTCAACATCAATTCCATTGCCCAGGCCGGCGCATTGGCCGCCCTCGATGACGCCGATCACATGCGCCGCACGCGCGAGAATAACGCCGCGGGACTGAAACTTTACATAGAAGCGTTTCAAAAGCTGGGGCTCGAGTTTGTTCCTTCGGCAGGAAACTTCATCCTCGTCCGCGTCGGGGAGGGCCAGCGCGTTTTCGAAGCCCTGCAAAAGCTCGGCGTGATTGTGCGCCCGATGGGCGGCTATCAACTGCCCGAGTGGATCCGCATTTCCATCGGCACGCCCGAAGAAAATCAACGCTGCATTGAATCGCTGAAAAAATCGCTTTAGGAATCACCGGATCACTACAGGCAGTGTTTTGTCACGGCCACGACCCAATAACTGCAAAAATGTTATTGAATCATGTCTGAAACCGTTTACTTATCACTCGCTGAAAGCAAAAATCTAAAGTGAAACTGACAGACCTGCGCGGCATCCTGCAATACATCCCGCAATTCCGGGAAAAAACCTTCATCATTGAGGTCGACGGCGCGATCGTGACTGATGAAAATTTCGGCAATATTCTCCTCGATGTCGCGGTGCTGCGCTCGTTGAACATCCGCGTGGTACTCGTACACGGCGCCGCCGCGCAGATCAAGTTGCTCGGCGAAGAGCGAAATTTCAAGCCCTCCAACCTCGATGGCAGCGGCGTCACGGATGCCGACACGCTGAAACTCGCGCTCACGGCCGCGAACCGTTTGACGCACGAAATTCTCGAGGGCCTTGCCGCGAACGATCTGCGTGCGGTCTGCCCGAACGCCATCATCGCTCATCCCATGGGCATCCTCCAGGGCGTGGACCAGCAGTTCACCGGCAAAGTCGAGCGCGTCGATACCGAGTTGCTCCAGACCTTGCTGAATCAAGGCATCATTCCCGTGGTGCCCCCGTTGGGCTTTGATGGTGATGGCAAAACGTATCGCGTCAATTCCGACGGTGTGGCGGTGGCGGTCGCAGAAGCATTGAAGGCGACCAAATTGATTTTCATCACGCCGCAGGACGGGTTGCTTTACAACGGCCAGATCATTCGCCAGATGTTGGTGGCCGAACTGCAAAAATTATTGCAGCAAAATGCCGCCGGATTCCTGCCGGAAGTTTTCTCAAAAGCGCAGCACGCCGTCGCGGCCTGCACCTCGGGCGTCCAGCGCGTGCATATCATCAACGGGCGTGTGGATGAAGGTTTGCTCGCGGAAGTTTTCTCCAATGAAGGCATCGGCACGTTGATTTACGCGAATGAATACCAGCAGATTCGCGCCGCCAAAAAGAAGGACGTCCGCGCGATTCAACTGCTGACGAAGAAGGCCGTGGAATCCGACGAACTCGTCAAACGCACGCGCGTTGTCATCGAGAAAAATCTCAGCGATTACTATATTTTCGAGATTGATAAGAACCCCGTCGCGTGCGTCGCGCTGCATGTCTATCCCGAGCAAAGCAAGGGCGAGCTGGCGTGCCTTTACGTGAACCCTTCGCACGAAAACCAAGGCATCGGCCGCAAGCTGATCCAGTTCACCGAAACTAAGGCTAAGGAAATGAACCTGAACGAACTCATCACGCTTTCCACGCAGGCGTTCACTTATTTCCAATCCAAAGGCGGTTTCATCGAAGGCACACCGGATGATTTGCCGCCGGTACGCCGCGAAAAATACGACCAGAGCGGGCGCAATTCAAAGGTGCTGCTGAAAAAGCTCAAGTAGGTTTGTGCGCGGTCTCAAAGTCCTGTTCATCTGCAGCCGCAACCGTTGGCGCAGTCTCACGGCTGAAAAGATTTTTGACGGCGCAAGCGGCGTTCACGCCCGCTCCGCCGGCACCGAGCCCGGCGCACGGATACGCGTGACCGCCGGCCATTTGTCGTGGGCGGACATTATTTTCGTGATGGAGAAGAAACACCTGCGCCGGTTGCAGGAGAAATTTCCGGAGGCAATCGCGGACAAGAAGATTATCTGCCTGAACATCGCCGATCATTATGAATTCATGCAACCGGAATTGGTGGACCTGCTGGAAGCCAGCGTCGCGCCGCACTTGAATTCATGAATACGCCGCTTGGCAATTTGTCGAATCGCGCCCGCTGGCTGGGAGTCCCGCTATCGCGCTTCTTGCTCACGGTGGAAATCAGCAAACAACAGGTTTCTCTATTTGAGAAATTTCCTGCGCGACCTGTCACTCCGTTCAAGCTGGCAAAAACCTTTCGCTGCTCCACCTCCCAATTCGGCATCGGCCAGACGGAAGGATCGAATCGCACTCCGCTTGGCTTGCATCGCATCGCAGAAAAAATTGGCGACGGCTGGCCGGCGGGCACGGTGTTCAAGGCGCGGCAACCGATTGGTTTCACCTGGAGAGGCTTGCCCGACGCGAAAATCACCACGCGCATTTTATGGCTGGATGGTTTGGAGCCTGGTTTCAACCGAGGCGGCAATGTGGATTCGCACGCGCGTTACATTTACATTCACGGCACCGGCGACCAGACCACGCTCGGCAAACCCTCCTCGTGCGGTTGCGTGCATCTGGCAGATGTCGATTTGATTCCGCTTTTCGCCCGGATCATGTCGGGAACCATCGTTTGGATTCAGCCGTAAAAACTCCAAGCGCCAGTTTGCAAACGCGTGAACCCGTCTTTGACAATGACAACCCGCTCACCAATATTTGCCGCGTGTTCCGCAAGTTTGGCCATGGAGTTTTTGGGGGAGGCATGAATTTCTTATGCTTGGTTTTACCGCTCCGCGGGAAGACTAAAGCGGTGTCGACGCTGCGCTTTGCCACCGGACTCCATATTTGGTAGGTTGGCCCATCCATGATCGGAACCGTCGAAATTTTTGTGGGCATGCTCCTGGCCGTCTCGGCGCTGGCCTGGCTGGCGCGGCGGCTGCACATCGCTTATCCGATTCTCTTCGTCATCGGCGGCCTGCTGCTCGCGCTGATTCCCGGCGTGCCGCGGGTGACGCTCAATCCCGAACTGGTGTTTCTCTTCTTTCTGCCGCCACTGCTGTTTCCGGCGGCGCTGTTCACTTCGTGGCGCGATTTCCGCGAGAACCTCCGGCCCATTTCTTTGCTGGCCGTCGGCCTCGTTCTCATCACCACCATTGCGATTGCCTTTCTCGCGCACTATTTCATGAACCTCCCGCTCGCCGCTGGATTCGTCCTCGGCGCGATTGTCTCGCCGCCCGATGCCATCGCCGCCACCGCCATCGCCGAGCGATTACGGGTGCCACGCAGAATTGTCACCGTGTTGGAAGGCGAGAGTCTCGTAAACGACGCCACCGCGCTGGTGGCTTATCGCTTCGCCATCGCCGCGGTGGTCACCGGTTCCTTTTCTCTTAGCCACGCAGGTTTGAAATTTCTAATTGTCTGCTTCGGTGGCATTGCGCTGGGACTCGCGGTTGGGTGGCTGGCGGCGTGGTTTCACAGACGCGTGCAAGATGCGCCAATCGAAATCACCGTTTCCCTGCTCACTCCCTTCGCGGCGTATTTGCCGGCGGAGCGACTGGGTCTTTCCGGCGTTTTGGCGGTGGTGACCGCAGGTTTATATCTCGGCTGGTTACTGCCCGAAATCACCGATTTCCAAACGCGTCTCGACGCGCGCCCCGTTTGGGACACTGTGGAATTTATCCTGAACGGCCTGGTGTTTATTCTCATCGGCCTGCAATTGCCGGCCGTGGTGCTGGCGGCCGCCAGCGATCATCTCCTGAAAAGCCAGCTCATCGTCTACGCGCTTATCATCAGCCTCGCGGTCATCGTGGTGCGCGTAGCGTGGGTTTTTCCGGCCACCTATTTGCCCCGGTTCTTTTCCAAACGCCTTCGTGCGCGTGATCCGTATCCGTCGTGGAAACACGTCACGATTGTCGCATGGACCGGTATGCGCGGGGTGGTATCGCTGGCGGCCGCGCTGGCGCTCCCGTTGCGGCGCGCCGACGGCTCGCCATTTCCCGGGCGCGACCTGATTCTATTTCTCTCGTTCGTCATCATCCTCGCCACGCTCGTCGTGCAAGGGCTCAGCCTGCCTCCGCTTATTCGCTGGCTGGGCGTGGAGGACGACGACTCGCTCGAACAAGAAGAACGCGAAGCGCGACTGGCCGCCAATAAGGCCGCGCTCGCCCGACTTCATGAAGTTGCTGAGAAAGACCCCGCGAAAGCCGACGCTCTTAAACGCCTTCGCATCGAATACGAAGACCGCATCCGGCAATTGGAAGTCACTGAAGGCAACCGCAGCAACCGGCATCTCCGTTTGTTCTCCGCCGAATACGAACGGCTCTCGCGAGAGGGATTGAAACAGGAACGCGCCACGATTCTGCAACTGCGCAATAAGGACGTCATCAATGACGAAGTTCTCCGCCGCATTCAGCAGGACATCGATCTTGCGGAAGCGCGGCTGCGCCAATAAAAAACCGCAGCCAGTCGCCCGGCTGCGGTCGGTCTATCTTGGTTTGCCGAGCAGGCGCTCGGCGCTTCAATTAT
>DASZPR010000746.1:0-6379 GCA_035550235.1 Verrucomicrobiia bacterium
ACAGAAACAATTTGTGCGACCAGATCCTGTTGGTTCGTGGGCGAGGACGCCGCGCCCACACCAAAAACGAGCACCAGTTTGCCGACATCCGAGGCGGTCAGTTGATTGGTCGGTGACAAGTGAATCACCGCAGAGTTCGCGACCGTATCCGCCATCGTCTCGAACGCATCTCCCTTTGCACCGAAATCTGTCACGTTGAGCGTCGAGGTTGCCGCTGCAGTGGCGCGCGGGAATGCCACCAATGCACTGATGGAAAGCGCGATGATGTTCAAGCAGCAAGCGGTCCGAAAATATTTGCCCATTTTACCCCGTGGTTCTCTGTCGCTTCAACGTCACGCGTTGGCGGGTTGCCCGTTCTTTGCTCTTCGACTCATGCCGTTTTCGGAATAGTAACCCGCCAAATCTTCCGCCCGGGCCCGGTTGAGAATCAATGTCACCTGCCGCGCCTGCCGTTGATAGAGCATGTCCAGTGCGCGCCTGATCGCGCGCGAACGAGTGTGAAACGGCCGGGTCACCAGCACCACCGAATCCGCATGCGGAACCAGCAGCGCGGGGTCATCGGCGGAAAGCACCGGGCCGCCGTCCAAAAGAACGAAGTGATTTTGTTCGCGGAGATGTTTGATCAGATTTTCCAATTGCGGGCGAAGGAACAATCCTTCGGTTTCACCAGTCGCAGTTCCTCCGGCGACAATGGTTAAGCCCGGAATGTCGGAGGCTCGCAGAATGTCAGCGAGTTCGGCTTCGCCACGAAGGAAATCAATCAGGCCGCGGCCTTCACCGAAAAATTTCCGACTGCCGTCGCTATTCATATCGGCATCCACCAGCGCGACGCGCAGGCCGCTGCGAGCCAGGACGCGCGCCACGTTGACTGCCACGGTTGTTTTGCCTTCATTCGGCATGGCGCTGGTGAACAACAGCGTCTGGCATTGAGTGGACTGTCCTGATTTGGAAAGCATCAGCGCGGAGCGCAAGTGGCGGAATGATTCCGCGTACGCGAAACGAGGGTCATTCATTTCCAGCAGCGCCTGCTCGGGTTGGGATTTGCGCACGCGAACCTGCGGCACGAGGCCCAGCACGGTCTCGCCAAATTGATCCGTGATGTCGCGAACCGAAACCAGCCGATCGTCGAGCAAGTACCAAAGGAACACGATTCCCAAACTCAACGCCACACCGCCAATCGCGGCGAGCACGATGCGCAACGGCAGGTTCCGACGTTCCGGAGTGGCGGGACTCGCGGCCTGGAGAACCGAGAGGCGCTCCTGTTGCACGTTCTTGTTGAGATCCACGTTTTGCATCGTGCCGAGAAGATGATCGTAAAACTCCTGCTGGCGCGCGATGCTGCTCCTCAATTCCTGCGCCCGCGCGAGCCGCTGGTTGATGTCGAGCACTTTGGTTTCCCAGGTGGGGATCGCTTCCTTGATGGCGTCGATGCGTGTTTCCAAATCGTGAAGCTCCACCGCCTTTTCAGTTTTTTGCTGATCTTCCAAAATCGCAATGCGCTGCTGTAGATGCTCCACGGCATCCTCGTAATTGCGCGGGCCCATATCCCGCTTTTTGTCCTTGTCGCTCAGTAAAACCGCCAGTTCCACGCGCGCCGATTTGAGCGCGGCATCGTCATCCTTGGTAACCTGATTCGTGCCGGTGGTGTAAACGCCCAAAGACGCCGAATTGGTGACCGCGAGCTGATTGGTCTGCGCGGAAATCACGGAGGCCGCGCCGCCCGCCGAGGTGTCACTCAAAATTTTGTGTTCCAGCCGGAGTTTGGCGAGTTGAAGATTCAGGTCGGACAAAGATAACCCGGCGCTTTTGGCGTCCTCCTCCAAAACGGCGACGTTATTGGTCTTCTGAAATTCCGTCCATTTTTCCTGCTCGGTTTGCAGGCTCGCCGCTTTACGAGCCACTTCTTCGGTGATGGAATTCAGCAGGTCTTCGGAACTCGCGCGCCGGGTTTCTTTTTTGTACGAGAGATATTCGGCAATCAGGCTTTGAAGAAAACGCTGGGTCAACTCCGGGTTGGAGCCGGTGGCTTGCAAGTCCAAAAGCGACGTCCTCAACGGCTGGGTCACGCTCACTTTGATCAATTGCTTGTTATTCGCGCCGGGAGCGATGGCGAGTTGGTCGTAAACAGCGCCCTGCAATCGCGCGCTATTCAACAATTCGATCTGAGTCCCAAAATAATTTTGCGAATCCTCGCTCAAAAATCCCATTGGACTCGCAGCGGCATCGCTGGAAACGTAAAGCTGCGCGAACGAATGATAACTCGGCGCACGAACGGTTTCGTAAGTAACCACACCCGCGACGGCGGCCGCCAGGCAAATCAACACCACCCACCAACGCTCACGCAGATAGGACAGGAAACGACGCTTGGGCACCATGGTGGTCAGGCGATAGTGAGAACCGTGGCCGTTGCCATTGCCGGAGGAATCGGGCGGTAGAATGATCGTTCTTTCAGTCACAATTTTAGATCTTTATGGCTCGCAAAAATTCACGACCGGAATCAATACGAGCTCCGCACTTGGTCGTTTCGCGCAAGATTGCGCAAAAACCATTTCGCCCAGCGATTGAATTTGACGAGTTCAGATACAAAACCGTCTCACGACACTTGCCTCCAGACCGGCACCCGGAGATGCCGGGCCAGGACGAATGTTGTGAAAACCCGTGCAGAAAACGTTGGCCGCAACCAATGGCGGTTTGATGTCGGCTTTGTGCCATTCAAGTAAAGAGAACTCATTCTATTGGAAATTTGTGAATAACTGAGATTCCTCAATACGCCGTGCTGGGCGGAACCAGACATTGCTTGATCGTTTTGCAAATGATGAGAACGTCGAGGCCGAACGACCAATTCTCGAGATAGTGAATGTCCGCTTCCACCCGCTTTTGTATGTCCTTTTCCGAATGGATTCCGCCGCGATGACCATTTACCTGCGCCCAGCCGGTGATGCCGGGACGAATGAAGCGGCGAACGAGATAATTCCGGCGCATCTTGGCAAACGCCTCGTCGTGCTGCTGGAGGTGAGGGCGCGGACCGACCACGCTCATGTTGCCGAACATGACATTGATGAATTGCGGCAACTCATCGATGCTCAACCGCCGCAGCCAATCGCCACCGGGAAAAATCCGCGAGTCGTTCCGGCTTGCCTGGCGCGCCTCGTTGTCGTTGTGCACATGCATGGTGCGGTATTTGTAAATTTTGAACGGCCGCCCCAGCATCCCGTTGCGCATTTGTTTGAAAAACAACGGCCCGGGGGAATGCATGCGATGAATCAGCCAGACGAGCAGGCTCGTAAATGGGAGAATCAAAACGACCACTGGCAACGCAATCGCCAGATCCAGTAATCTTTTGATAAAACGATTCAGTGGATTTTCGAGCGGCTCATCTCTCAACGCGATGAAACGAACGCCTTCGTCTTCAAAAACAATCGTCGTGTGGTTGAAATAAGCATGCAGGTCGTGCAACACGACCAATCTCACAGCCGCGTCTTCGCACAATTGCGTGATCTCGCGCAGGCGATCGCTTCCCAGCGACAAATTTAAAACGATCAATTGCGTGATCGATTTCGCCCGGAGAATGTCGCCGATTTGATCGATAGTTCCCAAAATCGGCAGCGATGAAATCGAGCTGGACGGAGGTTCCGCACAGACGAGGCCGACGGTTCGCATGCCCATCAGTTCCTTGCGTTCCAGCCACGTTTGAATTCGACCCGCAGTTTCCAGAGTTCCCACCAGCGCGGCGCGCTCCTCCCGTTCACCCGAGAAGGCCCATTGTCCAATCGAAAGCGGCAGCCAGTAGTTGGTGAAAAGCAGGCTGGCGTAAAGCGAGGGCAAATAGCTGAAAAAAAACGAGCGCGAAATCACCCCATCCTTGAGCGCAAATACCACCAGGAAAACGCTGAACAAAGCGAAGAACGCCTGGCGCAGACTCCGCCGATTGGCGATCAGCCAGTCTTTACCGGGACCGGCCTTCTCATACCGTTTGCCAAATCCAAAAACGACACCGATCACCAGGAATTCAAAATAAAGAATATACCGCTGCAAGCCGTTGCTCTCCCAAAACACGGAGCCCTGCCAGATGAACAGCCATCCCCAAAAACTGAGTGTGACAATGATCAACTGCCAAACCAAAGACAGCATGCGGATACCGATCGAGCGGTTCGCAAACATAAATACGAGTCAATCACGGATGATTCGAGAGAGTGGGCGCATCCCGTTTCGGACCCCGGCGCTGTTGAAAGCTTTTCTCATGGCAATGACGGCGATTCATGTCAGACCGCCGAAGCCAAAAGCGTCCCCCGCCGCGGCCGGCTGCGGACGCCCGCCCGCTTGCGCTCCAGATGTTTCTGCCGCCACTTGCCAGGGCTCACTCCAAACCGCCGGACGAACATTAAATTAAACAGGCTCAATGACTGGAAGCCGCTCTCCAGGGCGACATCCACGATTTTCAATTCCGTGTTGGCCAAGAGTTCGCAAGCCAGGGCCAGGCGCAACTCGGCGCGCTTGGCCCGGAACGACATGCCGACCACTTCATAAAATATCCGGCTCAGATGCCGCGGCGTGCAGCGCGACACGTTGACCAGTTCGGCGAAACTCAGATTGACGAGCTCGGATGTTTGCATCGTCTTCAAATAATTCGTCAGCCGTTGTTTCGCGTCCGCCGCCATCTCCGGTTCGAGCGCACCGACATTCAATTCGTTTCCGAACACCTCAAGAAATTTCTGAAGCAATTGCAGCCGAAGCAGGCCGCCGGTTTGTTTTCGGTTGTCGAAAAATCCCCGCAACTCGATGGCCAGCGGGTGATGGGGCGACAAAATACGGGGAGCAAATTCATCCTCCAAAGCGGCCAGCCGGAAGAATCTTTGCTCGGCCAGTGTCAACAACCCCGGCAACCGCATGGGATCCACGCAGAAATACGAAAACGACATGCCGCCCATCTGGCTGGCGCGAATGCAGCCGTCGGAATTGGGCGCGAGCACAAGCGTGGCGCCCGGTTCAAGCTGCAGGTTCTGCCGCGCGTGCATCCAGTAGCCGGTGCCGGATTCCACCTGGATGGTGGACCAAATCGAAATGTGCGAGGGCCATTCCATCCCGGCCGAAAGAGTTTCGTCTCTAACGGTCAGGTGTATCTCGTAAGAACCGTTCAACTTCATTTTGCCTTTCAGGAACCGTGATTGCGCCGGATGGCGCGGACGGGACATCGGACTAAAAGAAACCTCGCAGGGTCGAGTTCTGCCTTTGTCCCGGGGGAAGAAGCTAGAAAGTCATTGTTACAACTCCACGGCGTTTTAGAAACCATACTCAAACAACTTATTAACAAAAACCACCTCAAGCGCCCTGTTCGCTTCCGCCAATTTGAGCCGCCAAAAAAATTTCCACTTTTTAGTTTCAGGGTTGTCACGAGCCGGACACGAGTCTGTAACGGAACCCGCTCACGCTCCACGGCCTGCTGTCTGAGAATTCGATTTATGAAGTTGATCTCGTGTCTGCTGCATTTTGGTTTTGAGGCGCCCGGGGCGAAAAGGTCCCGCCAGGCAGACTTCGTCCGCCTTTGCTTATTCGCGGCGGAATTTTTCCGGGTCGGTTCCCAACGCGCGCCCGCCCGATGAAATTTTTCGCGCCTCTCCCATTCCTGACTCTCTTGTTGTGCTGCGGAATCCGTGCGCCCGCTGTGGAAGCTGATTTGAACGACACGCCCCATTTTAATGTAGAAGGTTACATCGTCCGTGATACCGCCATCACTCCTTCCCTGGATGGGATGCCGATTTTATCGTCCCACACCAACGCAAATGCGAGCATCAATGAACTTGTGCGTGCCGCTGCCGATGTTCAGGCCGACTACGCGCGGCGCGGTTATCCGGACGTGACCGTGGTGATTGGCGAGCGGGAAATGACCAATGGCCTCGCCATCCTGCACGTCGTCCGCAGCGCGGTCCCGCAGATCGTCGTTTTTGGAAAACGCTACCTCGCTTCCAGCAATGAAGTAGCTGAAGCCGTGGAATTGCCGGTTGCCGCAGCGACCAACGCCACTACGTCCGTTTTTTCCGGTAAACCGCCTGCACCATTATCTCCCGAACAGGAGGCCTTGCGGAAAAAAATGGACGAATTGGACTTGGAAGCGAGGAAAGAACGCATTCCTCCGCAGCCCCTGCCCGCAACGCAGCTCGTGCTGGCTCCGGAAAAATTTACGGAGACGAACGATTTGGAATGGATGTTGGGCAACAAGATGGAGGAACTGAAAAAGGAGACGCGACGCGCGCAACTTCTGCCGCCCCCCACCAATTCAGTTTCTTCCGCGACCACGAATGTCCAAGTCTTCGAAGTCAAAGGATACGCGGTCACCGGCAACACTCTCCTGTCGTCGAACCTTATCGAACTTGTGCTGCAG
>DASZPR010000747.1:0-4514 GCA_035550235.1 Verrucomicrobiia bacterium
AGTTGCTCGTGGCCGATGTTGAAGGCCACGACGTGCGTCCCATTTGCGAGGAGAGCAAACAGACGCGGCTCGGCCATGGTTTTTACGAGACGCACCGTCTGCAACCGGAGCCGATTGCGAAGACCGCGAAGGCGGCGATGAATTTTGCGGCCCAGGCGCGGGAGTTGAAGGCGGTTTCGATCCGCATCATCGCCACCAGCGCGGCGCGCGATGCCGTGAATCCGGAGGAATTGATTTCGGCCATCGAAACGGCCGCGGGCTTGAAAGTGGAAATCATCTCTGGTGACAAGGAGGCGGAATGGGCGTTTACCGGTGTCACGACCGATCCGCAATTGGCGAAGCAACCGTTGCTGCTGTTGGATGTCGGCGGTGGCAGCACGGAATTCATTTTGGGCAAGGGCGAGCATAAACATTTTCAGCAAAGTTTTCCCCTCGGCACGGTGCGGTTGATGGAAAAAGTGCCGCACAGCGAGCCGCCGACGCTTGAGGAGCTGGCTCGATGCCTTGACTGGTTGAAGACATTTTTGAAAACGGAAGTTTATCCCAGGCTCGGCCCGAAAATGGATTGGGAAAGAAAAGTCGATGCGACCAATGCCGGGCTGCAATTGGTCGGCACTGGCGGCACGGCGAGTATTTTGGCGCGAATGGAATTGAAGGCGGACGAATTTGACCGCGAACGAATCGAGACCGCGCGCCTGAGCGCGGAACGAGTTCGCTGGCACGTGGAAAACCTGTGGAGCATGCCGCTGGAGCAGCGCCAACAAATCGCCGGCCTTCCCAAAAAACGCGCCGATGTGATTTTGACGGGTGCGGCGATTTACGAAGCGGTGATGGAGGAGCTTGGTTTTTCCGAACTGCGAGTGAGCACGCGCGGGCTGCGTTTCGCGGCGGTCATGGAGATTTGAAATATTATGCGCAACGGCTGGACCATTCTCGCGGTTTTTCTGTCATTCGGGTGGTGCGCGCACGCGCAACCGCGCGCCACGGTTGTGGCCGCGTATACCCTGCCGCGCATCAGTCTCTCGCAAATGGGCAATCCCGATTGCGATGAGCCGGCGCTCGCGCGGGCGAAAACCAACGGCCTCAAGTTTACCGATCTCCCTTCCATCGGCTCCGGTCTCGCCGCGGCGGGCACGAATGAATTCTGGGGCATCACGGATCGCGGTCCGAACGGCATCGCCAACGACGGTGAAAATGGTCTGCGCACATTTCCGCTTCCCCAGTTTTGCCCGGCAATTTTTCGCGTGCGATTGACGGGAAATGAAATTCAAATTCTCCAGACCATTTCGCTCGTTGATTCCCAGGGCAAACGCATCAGCGGCCTCAGCAATTTAAAAGGCGAGGAGCGACTATTTGAATCGCCAGATGCAAAAACGCCGATCGCTTATGACGAAGACGGTGTGGATCCGGAAGCGATTCGGGTTTTACCCGATGGGAAATTTTTGTTGAGCGAGGAATATTCCCCGTCGATTCTGGTGGTGGGGAGAGACGGGCAAGTGTTGATGCGATACACACCGACTTCGAAGCCGCTGCCGCGCGCAACTTATCCGGTAAAGGCGATCCTGCCGGAAGTGTTCGCGCAGCGTCGTGATAACAAAGGTTTTGAAAATCTCGCGCTGTCCGGCGACGGCAAATTTGCTTATGCGCTTTTGCAGGCGCCGATGGGCGACGTCAATGAACCGCGTTACCAGAGCAGCCGCGTGATTCGTGCCGTGAAACTGGATGTCAGCAATCCGCTTCAGGCAAAAGTCGTCGGTGAATATTTGGCTTTAACGAGCCGGGCCAGTGATTATTCGAAAAGCCATGGGCAGGACAAAATCAGTTGGAGCGATGCCGACTGGATTGCGCCGGAAAAATTGCTCGTCATCGAGCGCGGGAAGGGATTGGTGAAACTGCTGCTGATTGATTTCAGTGAGGCCACGGATATTCTCGGCGACCCGCAGGAAGCAAAACTTGTTTTTGAAGATAGCACCACCGACCTCGGGAAATTGAAGGTGCAGCCGGCCACGGCGCGGGAGATCTTTTCGACGCGTGAGGTGCCGGGAATCACGAGCGATAAAATCGAAGGCCTCGTGGTCCTGAGTCCGACGGAACTGGCGCTCTCGAACGACAATGATTTTGGCATCGGCGAAAACAAAAACGGGGATCCTTCGAGAATTTGGATCGTTCGCCTGGCCGCGCCCCTGCCGCTCAAGATGAAATAGTTGTCATCGGATGTTCACGGCGTCGTAACATTTCCGACAACGATTTGTAACAGGCTGATTCCAGATTCTTCCACGTTCAAAAGCAATTGAAGGTTCTCTTTTTTCAGCATGAAACGACTTATATTGATTGGTTTAGTGGCGATGAGCGGCCTGTGGTCCGTGCGGGCTCAGCTTGCGATTACCGAAACAATGTCCTCAGAATCTACAAATTTAGGGACAGGGCTGGTGGTGGCGGGACCGGATTATTGGGAGCTCTCCAACTTTGGAACGAACACGATCGACCTGAGCGGATATATTTTCAACGACTCGGATGCGACGCGCGGCGGGGATGCCAATTCCTCCACGCTCTCAGGCGTGAGTATCGCTCCCGGCGAATCGATCGTTCTCGTCCAGAGCGGCACGCTGGTGGCGACGCGCGACGATTTCATCAATTGGTGGGGCGCCGCGAATCTGCCGGCCAATCTCCAGGTGCTTTTCTACAGCGGCAACGGCCTGTCCGCCTCTGGCGACAGCGTGGTGCTGTGGGCGCCGACGGCCACGTCGGATGCGGACTACGTTGACCGCGCAGATTTCGGCGAGGCGGTGCGTGGACATTCTTTTACCTATAACCCGACGAACGGCATCTTCGGAATCATCTCTTCCAATGGCGTGGGCGGCGCATTTAAAGCCACGACCTCCGACGACGAAGGATCGCCCGGGATAAACTCCGGTCCGGTCGCGCTGGCGTTTCTGCAACAACCTTCGCCGACCAACCAGACTTTGCCGGCCGGGTCCGATGCCACGTTCACCGTGCTCGCGAAAGGTCTTCCGCGCCCGCATTACCAATGGCAGTTCAACGGCACTAATATCGACGGCGCGATTCAATCGACGTTGATCGTCACGAATGTGCAAGCGACGAATGCCGGCAATTACAGCGTGATTCTCAGCAACGGAATTTCAACCGCGACCAGCTCGAATGCCGTGCTGACCGTGACGACCGGGCCGGTGCCGCCGACCTTCACCGTGGTGCCGCCGACGAATGCCGATGCGTTCATTGGCCAGGATGTGCAATTCAATGCCCAGGCCAACGGCAGCCCCACGCCCACTATCACCTGGAAGACCAACAACGTCACCGTTGCGACGGGATCGCAATTGTCCTTCCCCAGCGTGCAACTCACCGATGCGGGAACCTATACGGTGACGGCGGCGAACTCCGCAGGCTCGACCAACGTTACCGTCACAATGACGGTGGGACAAAAACCGCGGTTGTTGATCACCGAGGTCATGCCGTCCGGCAGCGGCGAAACCGGCCATGCGGATTGGTGGGAACTGACGAGCTTCGATTCCCGTTCCTACAATTTGCGCGGATGGCGTTGGGATGACAGCTCGCATTCGCTGGCTCCCAATAACGCTTATACTTTCACCAACGACATCATCATTCATCCGGGCGAGAGCATTATATTCGTTGAAGGTATGTCGCCGGACCAATTTCGCACGTGGTGGGGAACGAACCTGCCGCCCAATCTCCAGATTGTGAGTTACACTGGCGGCGGGCTCGGGTTGAGCCAGACGGCGGATGAGGTGAATGTATGGAATGCGTTGACTCTGCCGGGCAATGAATTATTCGAGCGCATCTGCGGGGTGAATTTTGCGCAGAGCTTCCTCGGTTCCACGCTTATCTATGATCCGGAAAATCCTCCGGTGGGCGGTGTGTTTGGTGTGTTTTCGACCAATTCAGTCCTGGGCGAAGCGGCGAACGGTGTCTTCGTGGCGGCCGTTGGCGGCAGCCATGGTTCACCCGGTTATGTTGTTCAGCCGGTGTATGCCAATGCGAGCCCGACCAATAACAACAATATTGCCGTGAATTGGAACACGATTCCGACCCGCAATTACACGCTGCTATATGCAACGAACCTCACCGACACCAACTGGACTACGCTCACCAGCCTTACGGCCGTCAGCACAAATTCTTCCGCGACCGATTCCGTGAATGCGTCGCAGAGATTTTATCGGGTGGGGGCGAGCATTCCGGTAGTGACTGAACCGTGATATATTCACGCCAATTGCGCCAGGATGAGAACAAAACGTAACAAGGGTTTTACCCTGATTGAATTGCTGGTGGTGATTGCGATCATTGCCATTCTCGCGGCCATGCTCTTGCCTGCATTGGCACGCGCGAAAAGCTCGGCGCAGCGTGTGGCCTGCCTGAATAAGCAACGCCAGTGGGGGCTGGCGATGCTTATGTATACCCAGGACAATGAGGAGACGGTCCCTCGCGACAGTGAAACCCAGGGCAGCACCCTCCTGAATTGGGCGCAGGTGGTCGCGGGC
>DASZPR010000748.1:0-2614 GCA_035550235.1 Verrucomicrobiia bacterium
CGGATGATGCCGGTAACGGCGCGGAGCAATTCGCATCCGATACACGTAAATCCTTCGCAGAAGACTCTGACAATATTGGAACAAAAGCGAAAAACAAAAAAGTCTGGGTCGTTGATTGCTAAGTTTTGCGGTTTCCCTGTAAGTCGTCGTGTAAGCATTAAGGAACTGGTGGCGGCGGCGTGGTTGGGAAGGTCTGATGAATATCAATAAATCAGGCTACTGCGGTTCCTCCTGGACTCCGAGGTCGGAGATAAGATTGCCAACGCTTTGCTAATTATGTGTAGCAAGGGTTTGTCGTATCGAGCAAGTTTGTTGTTTTGCTGGCAATCAAGGCGATGCTATTCGGGGTGTTCGGCATTACAGGATGTCGGCATTTGCAAAGAGGGATAGACGCTGCACATGACACTGATGAAAAAACGGGTTGGTTGCGAAAGTTCATGCGGAACCTTTTTGGGAACCGTTTGAGGCGGTAGCATTTGAGATATAACAACCTCCATGTTTCCAACAGGTCGGCATTGTAGCCGTAAAGAGTGAGACAACTCACGTTTCTCTACCACAGCGCGAAAGCGTCGGACGGGAATCACCAGCAGCCAGAGCATTTAAGTGTGCCTGCTGCTACGAACGTTGGATAGTGGATAAAACGCCGGAGAGATTGCGGCGTTGGTGAAATTTAAAGGCTGAGACTCATCTGGCCTGCCCCGCGCGGAGCGCGGGGCAGGTCGGATGAGATAGCTTGTAGGAAACTTATGTTCAAATCGGATTGACGTATGACATTGCGGGACGGACGAGCAGACAATCACGCGCTGATGCCCTATGCAAAAATCGCGGAAATCCTTGGAGTGTCCCCGATGCGAGTCCGTCAGATTGAGCAGCGTGCTCTTCAAAAACTTCGTGAAGCCTTCCGTCGTCGCGGGATCACCTCGCCCTTTTCAGATTCCGAATCTTCTCATTGAGCGCACGCTGATTTCTTCGTGTGCTACTTTTTGTGCTACTTTCGCCCTTTTCTCGGATGCCCTTTTGACGTGCCGCGACGGACGGCTAAAATTCAAAATTACCCATTAAAATCAATGTAAAAGTGCGATTTCGTGAAACGAAATGCGATGTGGAAAAAGTGGCCAAAATCGAATTATGAGTCCTCTGCTCTAACCATTGAGCTACAGGCCCGAACCCGCAGCGGGCATTTACTTTGCAAGAGTTCGTCGGCGAGGCAAGCTATTTCGGTTTTCGCTCACGCCAGCAATTCCTGAATCTCCTCCCAGTTCAGCGCGGCGGCAAAGGCTTCCTCGCCGCCGAGCGTGGCTTGGATGACGTCACGCTTGCGGTTTTGCAACGCCAGAATTTTTTCCTCCACCGTGTCGCGCGTGATGAGTTTGTAACTGGTCACCACTTTCGTCTGCCCGATGCGATGAGCGCGGTCGGTGGCCTGAGCTTCCACGGCGGGATTCCACCACGGATCGAAATGAATCACCGTGTCCGCGCCCGTCAGGTTCAAGCCCGTGCCGCCCGCTTTCAAGCTGATGAGAAAAACCGGAATCGTCGCGTCCCGCTGAAAGCGTTCCACCACTGCGCCGCGATTCGTCGTCGCGCCGTCGAGATAACAAAATTCGATTTTCTCCTCCGTCAGCCGCGCTTTCAGCAGCGACAACATTTCCGTGAACTGGCTGAACACCAGCGCGCGATGGCCGCCGTCCACGACTTCCTCCAGCAGTTCGCCGAACAAGTCCAGCTTGCCCGAAGAAGAAGCGCGAGCCATTGCTGGCTCCCTCTCCCCGCCCAAGCGGGGAGAGGGTTGGGGTGAGGGGATTTGAACTGGCGATACCAATGCCTCCTCACCCCGGCCCTCTCCTCCTTTGAGGGAGGAGAGGGAGTTGGAACGGCTCAGTTGATTGGTCAATTCATCATCCGCTTCTTGCGCTTGCACCTCACCGGGTAATTTCGTCAATTTGAGCAGCCGCAAATCGCAGCACACCTGCCGCAGCCGGAGCAACGCCGTCAGCACCACCATGCGGCTTTTGGCAAATCCTTGCGCGCCGACGGCGTCCAAAACTTCCTTGCGGCTGGCCTCGATGACTTGTTGATAAACGGCGCGTTGTTCCGGCGTCAGTTCGCAAAATGAAATCTGCTCGATCTTTTCCGGCAAGTCCGCCGCGACTTCGCGTTTCAAACGCCGCAGCAGAAACGGACGCAGCCGCCGCGCGAGCCGCGCCTGCGCTCCGGCGTTTTTCTCCTTCGCGATGGGAATTTCATAACGCTCGCGGAAATCCTTCGCCGCGCCGAGATAGCCGGGCATGAGAAAATCGAAGATGGACCACAGATCGAGCACGGAATTTTCCAGCGGCGTGCCGGTGAGCACGAGGCGATGCTTTGACTTTATCGCCTTCACCGCCTGCGCGTTTCGCGTCTGGCAGTTCTTGATGTGCTGCGCTTCGTCCAGCACCACCGTGTCAAATTCCAGCCCGCGATATTTTTCCGCGTCGCGACGAATCAGCGCGTAACTCGTCACGACCAAATCGCTGTCGGGAATTTCGGCAAATCGCGCGTGCCGTTCCGCGCCGTGCAGCGCGAGAACTTTCAACTCCGGCGTGAATTTTTTCGCCTCCGCCAGCCAGTTGAA
>DASZPR010000749.1:0-5595 GCA_035550235.1 Verrucomicrobiia bacterium
GTCGGCCGAAAGTCGGATAACATCGGAATCGCTTTGATGCTGGAGATGCGGGCGCGCAAAATTTCGACCAGCGTCACGGCGTCGGGCGCAAGCTTTTTTCCAAAAAAAGACGGGATGAACACGCTGAATTCAAAACCTGCGGGCAGATGGAGCCCTTGAAAATTGGTCACCTCGGTCACTCTATAGTCTCCCGCGAGAAATCCCTGATCGTAGGGGACGCTTTCCTTGTTGCCCGGTCCGTTTGCGCGGAGGTACCAAAAATTGGAGCCATACCAGCGAATGCGCTCGGGCAGATGGGGTTGGGCCGCGGAAAGCTCTATCTCACAGTGCAGAAAAGCCGCATTCTGTTGGAATGATTCCATGGGAACCGCCGGGGAGTTGGTTGCAAAATAACCGCTGGAGCCATAGGCCAGCCAGCATAATTGACCGGGAGCCATGCCATTGATCGGAAACCGTCCCGCGGAAACACTGCCCCATTCCCACCAGTCCTTGATCAAGCGTTTGGCCTTGGTCATCTTGTTCAGGAAGTATGCATTCGTTCCATCAGTTCCATTCTCAAGAAGCTCCTTGTTGAAATAGAGATTGGAAACTTGACATTTTTCATTGAACACGCAGACCGTGAAATCCGTCCAGTTAGTCTCGTTACCCGTGCCGTCAATCTTGGTAATTGTGCCCTTGATTTCCAGTGCGGAGTTGGTCTGGACCTCTGCTGCCTGGGCGCTCGCCGACACCAACAGGATAAGTGTGACCAGGAAGAAATTTATCCGGAAGTTCGGCGCAAAAAGCAGGCTTACGCAGCTCGAAAACCCCTCCAATCTTGATAAGCGGCCTGGCTCCAGGCTGGCAACAGTTGTCACCCGATCCAGGGCGAATTGATTCCTGTGCTCTGTCAACATCCACCCAACGAAACGATTGCCGCGTGCCGCCGCGCCCCCGCCATCGCTTAATTTGAGATAGCTCATTCTGGAATCCCTTTAGCTCATCCGATTCCCGAGTTGGAATTTAGACTCAGTCTATGGCCCCATCGCCCATCAGTAGTTTCTTCCCAAGCCGAAGTATAAGAAAATAGTGCTCCTCATAGGTTTTGATTACAAGGCGTATTCAATAAATTCATAACATAGTAGAAGGTCTAAACTGGAAACAATTGACACTACACTTTAATTAATTTAAGTGGCCTTTACACTACGCGCGGCACATAAAGTCTGCGCACGCTTTCCAGAGTCTATTCGGCGGCGGTCAATGGCATTGAGGCGTTTCCCATCGAGGTCGAGGTGAACGCCGGTCGGGGCGATACGAAACCGCCAAGCCATCCTAAGACATTTGTTCATGCGCTTGAGGAATGCTCACTGGAAACCGATTCAGTGGTGCACGAAATGTGGGTCAACCTTTTAGCATCACAACTCAGCGATGGCGAAAGTCATCCTCGTTTGGTGGGCATCTTGGGTCAGTTGGGGCCAGCGGAAGCGAGGCTTTTGGGCACGCTGCAACCATATCCAAAAGGAGACCCACGGGCTGACCATTTTTTTGGCGGAACGAAAGGACACTCTGGAATGCGAAAGTCGTGGACTTCCGACTTAAACAAGCCAGACCAGCCTTGGAATTTGTCCGCAACGTTCTTGTGCCAGCACGGTCTTGCGGACATAGCCCCTACCAAGAGTACGGAACCCAAAAAATCCTGTCCTCTTCTATTGTATCTGACTCCGTTTGGCACTGAGTTTTTGGCTATCGTTGCTCCGCCAAATGAATAATGAAGTTAACAACAATCAGCATTACATTACCGAATCTTTTGTGAAAAAGCGATTCGGCACGAAGGGCTTTGTTTACAGGTACGACGTTAAGTACAACACATGGAAACAAAACGCTTCCCGTCAATTTGTGTTTTCAGGCCGTGGATATCCGACTCGAATGCCACTGGGACCACTCAGGTGTACCGGGTCCGCGCTACTGAGTCCCCCTAAAGCCGGGCTGCAAAAAGGGGGTTCACTATTGACACAAATTATTTGTCTGCAGGAATCTTAGAATGTGTGAGGGCATTCCCGACATTTCCGTCTGCATTTGACGCTCGTGCCGCCGCTGCGAACCTTTTCACTCCCAAAAACGAACCCATTTTATCACGACCGCGATAGGAACCCCCGGAAACTTGCCGGACTGAAAATTCGAAATATTAAAGCCTCCAAACGACTCCTGATGCGACTAGCTCCCCTTCACCGGCTAAGTCGATAATATTGCTCGGTCGCAGAGACGGAACCAGTAACTGTATTTTGCCCGTTGATCACAACTGGATCCGGCAGGACGGCGGTCCAGACCGGTGACGCAAGATTTGTGGTAGACTGCAGAGCGAACCCGGCGGCATTCGTCGGCCAGGACAGAATCATGTTAGGTCCCGCGGCGACGAGGGTTAATGGAGGTGGTATGAACAGGCTAAAAATCGTGCCCTTGCTGTAAGCGCCCCCGCCGGAAGCCGTCCCGTAAAGTGTGTTGCTCGATAAAATCAAGCCGCCGTACGGACAAGCTCCGTCGCTGTTGGTGGAAGCGCTATACAACGAAGATTTCGAGAGAGCAGTGAAACTGTGAAGATTCGTAAACTCCGTACCGTCGGTATTGACAGTGAAGATCGTGCCGTTGCCCGAGGCCCCACCGAACACCGCCGTTCCATAAAGGGTGTGGCCGGTCAATAGCAGTCCGGCATAAGGGTACGCTCCGTCGCTATTGGTTTTATCAATGGCCGCAAAAATATGCAGATTGGTAAACCCGGTGCCGTCAGTGTGCACTCTAAACACCGTGCCCGTTCCCGGAAGGCCGCTGCCGGACGTCGTTCCATACAAATCTATACCCGATAAGCTCAGCCGGCAAAATGGACCAGATCCAGCGGCCCCCCCGGTGAAATTATGCAGGTTCGTAAACCCCGTACCATCGGTATTGACGGCGAACACCGTCCCATAGCCCGAAGTGCCACCGTAATATGTCGTCCCATACAGGGTGTTTCCTGAACAGACCAATCCGCCGAAGGGCACCGCGCCATCGCTATTCGTCGAATTGTTCACGGGGCTGAAACTGTATACGTTGGTAAAACCCGTGCCATCGGTGTTCAGGGCGAATACCACGCCCTGTCCATGGGAACCGTTGCCGTTGCCTATCTCGGTTCCATATAGTTTCCCATTCACGAAGATCAATCCGGAATGCGGGTAACCCGATTCACTGGGAAAATCACAACTGTGCACGTTGGTAAAGCCCGTGCCATTGGTGTCGATGACGAATACGGTGCCGAAATCCGTGGCGCCCCCTTGCTGCGCCGTTCCATAGAGAGTGTTATTAGACAAAACCAAGTCGCAATACGGACTGGCTCCGTCGTCGGGATAACCGGTGAAGCTATACAGATTCGTAATTCCTGTGCCATCGACGCCGATCGCAAATACGGCTCCATCATCGAAGGAACCGCCCGCAAGGGTCGTCCCATACAGTGTGCCGTCGGACAAAACCAAGCCGGCTCTCGGACTCGTCCCGTCATCGGCTCTGGCGCCAAAGTTATGCACGACGGTGAATGTCTGTGCCGACGCCCGTTCAATCAACAGAGCCCCCGTCAAAATCAACGCAAGAGGCAGGAACACTCTCATGCGGCGTTTTAGATGTGCGGTCGTGTGGCAAGCGGAAGGGGTGGCAAATGCCTTCATGTTTCGACTCTCCGTTTCCAATTCTCGGCCGGCTACCTTGGGATGTCAAAGCAATTTGCCTGCACTGTCGGAATTCAAACACAGCGTGCTCGAACACCAAATCTTTTCATCAAGCCCCGACCCTCGCCCCTTTCCCAACTCGAAACCTCGGGCTTTGGACTGCGGCCTGTGGACTGCGGACTTGATGTGATGCCCGAACTCCCCCATAACATCCGGATGTTGTCCAAGGTCTGTTCGGCGGCGGTCAATGGCATTGAGGCGTTTCCCATCGAAGTCGAGGTGAACGCCGGCTGGGGCGATACGAAAATCATCATCGTCGGTCTCCCGGACGCCGCGGTGCGCGAGGCGCAGGACCGCGTCACGACTGCGCTCACCAACTCTGCTTTCAAATTTCCGATGGGGCGCACGACCATCAATCTCGCGCCCGCTGACGTGAAAAAAGAAGGCCCGAGCTTCGACCTCCCCATCGCCATCGGCATGCTCGCCGCGAGCGAACAAATCGAAACGGACCAGCTCGATAATTTCGTCATCGTTGGCGAACTCGCGTTGACCGGCGCCGTGCGTCCGTGCAAAGGCGTTCTGCCCATCGCCATGCGCGCCAAAGCCGAGGGAAAAATTGGCGTGCTGGTTCCCGCCGACAACGCGCCCGAAGCCGCGGTCGTGGCCGGGTTGCAGGTCATTCCCGTCCAGAACCTGCGCGAAGCCACCCAATTCCTTGAAGGCGAAATCAAAATCGCGCCCACCAAAGTGGACCTGGTGCAAATCTTCGACAATCACCACGACGACGAAATCGATTTCGCCGAGGTCAAAGGGCAGGAGAGCGTGAAGCGCGCGTTGGAAATTGCCGCGGCCGGTGGTCACAATGTGCTTCTCATCGGTCCGCCGGGCACTGGAAAATCGATGCTCGCGAAACGCCTCGCCACAATTCTTCCCCCACTCACGCTCGACGAAGCGCTCGAGACCACCAAGATTCATAGCATCGTCGGACTGCTTTCCGCCGGCCAGGCTCTGGTCACCACGCGGCCTTTTCGCGCCCCGCACCATACCGCCAGCGATGCCGGTTTGCTCGGCGGCAACATCAATCCCACGCCCGGAGAAATTTCGCTGGCGCACCACGGCGTTTTGTTTTTGGACGAATTGCCGGAGTTCAAACGCAGCGTCCTCGAAACAATGCGTCAGCCGCTCGAAGAAGGCCGCGTCACCATCTCACGCGCCGCGGGCACCATGACTTTTCCGTCCCAATTCATGTTGGTCGCCGCCATGAATCCCACGCCCGATGGAAAAATGCCGCACGAAAGCAAATCCTCCCCGCGCGAAATCCAAAATTATCTCGGTCGCATTTCCGGCCCGTTGCTCGATCGCATCGATTTGCACATCGAAGTGCCGCAAGTGAAATTTCGCGAAATCGCCGGCGAACAAAACGGTGAAAGCTCGGCGGCCATTCGCGGACGCGTCATCGGCGCGCGGCAACGCCAGCAGGCGCGTTTCAAGGACAAACCGAAAATCACCTGCAACGCCCGCATGTCCACCCGCGAGCTAAAGCAATTTTGCGAACTCAACGAAGCCACGAAGGATTTGTTGAAGTTTGCGATGTCGGATTTGAACCTCAGTGCCCGTGCGTACGATCGCATCCTCAAAGTCGCGCGAACCATCGCTGATCTGGCTGGTGCGGAAAACATCACTGGCGACCACGTTTCCGAAGCCATCCAATACCGCTCGCTTGATCGGCAATTATGGGCGTAAAAAATCGGTGCCACGTCTTACCGTGGCACCGATTGCCCCAACAGCCCGGCCCTGCGGGGTGTCTTTTGGTTAACCGCGTGACCGGACAAATTGTCTGATTGAGATCGCCGACATCCTAACCCGGCCAAAAAAAACAAACATCCCTCTTTCGAGGGATGAGTCATCTAGAGCGGTTTAAAAA
>DASZPR010000750.1:0-12682 GCA_035550235.1 Verrucomicrobiia bacterium
ACTTGAACGGCTTCGCAGGCGCGAGCTTCAGATTCGCGCGCTTTTCGATTTCCGCGCGGGTCCAATCCACGCCGCGTTCCGCCACGACGTATTTCAAGCGCGCGTGTTTGCGGTCGGTGCGGTCGCCAAAATCGCGATGGATGGTCAACACGGCTTTCGCCACGTCAATCAAATGCTCGGGTGTAATGAATCCCATGACATCCGCCAAACGGGGATAAGTGGCCTCGTTGCCGTGGCTGCGCCCCATGCCGCCGCCCACGATGACGTTGTAGCCCACGAGTTGATCGTTTTCGACAATCGCGATGTAGCCGAGGTCGTTCGTAAAAATGTCGATGTCATTGACGGGTGGAATCGCAAACGCCGTCTTGAATTTGCGCGGCAAATAGGTTTTGCCGTAGAGCGGATCAACGAAATCTTTGTTTTCCTTTTCCTCAAGGTTGAGTTGAACGCCATCCACCCAAATCGAGTGATACGCCTTGGTCCTGGGCGCGAGTTCCATCGCCACCCGATGGCAATCGGCATACACCTGGTCGCGCGCTTTGGTATAAGCCGGAGTCGGCGGCGCGAGCACATTGCGATTCACGTCACCGCAAGCGGACAAGGTCGACAGCAGCGATTCGTTAACCCCTTTGATGAGCGTGCGCAGCTTGGATTTGACGATGCCATGAAATTGAATGCTCTGGCGCGTGGTGATGCGCAGCGTGTTATTGCCGCACTGGGCCGAAAGATCATCAAAAACCCGCCATTGATTAGCCGTCATCACGCCGCCGGGAATGCGCCCACGAACCATCATGATGAATGTCTTGCCCGTCTTCCGCAAATCCCGATCATCCTGCTGATAGCAACCGTGGAATTTCAGGAATTCCTTGTCGTCATCGCTGAAATGATCAGTGTTCTGATCCGCGATAGTGGCCGCGATGGTTCCCGCGAGGGTGGGGATGGCTCCCTTAATATCCTCGTTATGGGTCAATTTTATTGGCTTTTCTTCAATCACAAGTTATTTACTAATGTTAGTAATGATTATCGCCCAAACTACCGGCTTTTGTCAAATGTGTTTTATGTTGTTAACTGTCATCGTCAAAAACAACCGTTACCTTAGTGTCGAAACTCAAAAAATGGCGCCTTAAATTTGGGGGAAATTACGAACTCGGATGGCGTGGTATTTTCCTCGACATCTTGCACTAACGTAAAATAGAGTCCCCCTCACAAACGGGCGTGAGCTTCCATGATTTCTAAGATTTACAAAATCCGATCGTTAAAAAGTTTATTCCTGTTCGTTTTTGCTTTCACTAGTGCCAGTACTTTGGCTCAAGGCACCCTTTTCAATTATCAGGGGCGGCTAAATGATAACGGTCAGCCGGCAAATGGCACGTACGATCTCACGTTTACACTTTACGACTCCACGAATTTGCCGGGAAACACCATAGGTTCTCCGGTCACTAATCTCTCCGTATCGGTCGCAGGAGGGATTTTTAGCGTAAACCTCGACTTTGGACCCGCCTTCGACGGAGCCGAGCGCTGGCTGCAAATCGGGGTTAGAACCAATGGGGCAGCGAACTTCTCCACGCTGAGCCCGCGCCAACCTTTAACTCCGGTGCCGTACGCGATTTTTGCCGGAGTCGCGACCAATCTTGTTGGCCCATTGTCCCCCGCCAACTTGGTGCCAGTGGCGTCCCAGCTCTCAACTGTCAGCAATGGGCTGTACTCGACCTTCAATGCGTCTTTGAGCACAAATCTGGCGAGTCTCTCCAACTCGGGCATCATCACGACTAACGACTATGCCAAATTGAACAGTTATCCCAACGGCTTTGGAGTCATGTCGCCCTTACCCCCAGTGGTGATGAATACCTGGTGGGCGAATTGGCAGGGGGCGGCCAATACGACCAACGCAATGAAATATTTTTCGACCAACGGAATTCTGGACCTCGCGAAAAAATATCACACTCCGTTTTATTACGTCCTCGATGATTTCTGGATGGATCGGACCAATATTCCCAACGGAATCCTGCAACCAGATCCAAAGTTATGGCCGAGCGGAATGAAAGTCATCGCGGATCAGGCGCACGCTCTGGGAATTCAATTCGGAATCTATCCCCAATCGGCCGGCTGGGGCATTTCGCCCGCTAATTTTTACGGTAACGGGACCAACCTCTTGGCCTGGGGCGTTGATTATCTCAAATTTGAATTGGGCTACCCCGGGGGGCCGCTGGGAGACGTCTATGCACTCAGTTCGCTCCTTCATCCATTTTGGACCAACGGCCATCCCGTTTTCATTGAAAGCGCATGCGCCATCTGGTCGCCGCTCTTCACGGGAATGGTTCAATCTCCTCGTTGCATCGTCTTGGGCGACGTCTACAGCTACGAGAACCTGATGGCCAGGGCCGATTTAACACGTACCTTCACGCCGGTGACAATTGGCCCCGGACGCGGGTTTTTCCCGTCCGTCGATTATGTCAATTTCAATTTAACACAAGATCAACGGCGGGCGCATTGGACGATTGAAGCGATGATTCCCGCTGCCTGGGGTTTCAGCTTCTGGACGAACAATATTAATATTGTGATGCCGGATCTTACGAACGAAGACGTGTTTTCCATCAACCAGGATCCGCTAGTAAGTCCTGGTTTTCTTGCGACTTCCAATAATTACGTAAATGTTTACGAGCGGCGGTGCGTCAGCAATACGTTCGCGATCTCCATTGAAAACCGGAATCGTTACGCCACAAATTACACCCTCTGGTTCACCAATCTACCCGGGGTACCTTCGACCTGCGTCATTCGTGATTGCTGGGCTCACACCAATTATTTGGCGACCGACAGCTTTACCATTCAAGTCAATCCCACTTCCGCCGCTCTGCTTCGTTTCACTCCAGCCGGTGCTACCGTTACCAACATTCTCGCGGTCAACTGGCCGGGTTCGATGGTCGTCAGTACCGTGGTGAATGGAGTCCAGACCATCAGTTATGCCCCTTTGGATCTTATCACCAGCAACTACATTGCCCGCGCCGGACTCACCAACAACCCCAGCGAAATGTTGATGGCGGCCGTCGTTGTTTCCCTCGGAAAACAGCACGGCTGGTGGAACAATTGGGATGCGCTTTATTTATTCCGCGGGTCCACCTCGAATTCAACGGCACAAAATCTCATCTCCACCAATTATACGATATCCTGGCAAACGAATGGCATGTCCTTCGACTGGACTGGAGTCACTGGCGATGGCATCAGTAGTTATGGCGATACTCATTTTAATCCGGTGACCGCCATCGCTCCGCACTACACAACTCAGTCAGGCAGTTTCTTCATCTTGAACCGAACTCCGGCTCCCGCCGGCGCAAACGGATTCATAGGTGCGAGCCTCAGTTTGAAAGCCGGCCTTTATTGCGATAGCAACACCCATTCTCTCGGCTTTTTTGGCCTCAACACATCCTCAACATTAGATGACGTCAATGTGTTGATTGAACCCGATTCAGGCGATTTCAGCGGTTATATTTTGGCCAATCGCTCCGCCGCGAACGCCCAAACTATTTTCCACGATCAGTTTACCGGAAATTTCCTCGATGGCACGGCTGCCACTGGGGTGCCCAATGCTTCGTTTTATATCCTTGGCGTCAATAACGACGGCGGGTTGAGCTACCCCTGCAGTTGCAATCTCTCCCTCGCGGGATTCGGTGCCGGTATGACTGCGTCGCAATGGCTTGTCTTCGAAAACGACATGAAGACTGCGATGAGCATTCTCGGGCTTTGAAATTCCATTCGCCTTTCCACTGGAAAGAGCCTCTAAAAGGTATCATCGTTCCTCGCGAAGAGCATGAAGCAGCAGCCGATTTATTTCGATAATAACGCCACGACCCGGGTCGCGCCCGAGGTGCTGGAGGCCATGCTGCCCTTCCTGCGCGAATCCTGGGGGAACCCCTCGAGTATCTATGGCTTTGGCCGGCAACTGGTCAAACCGCTCGAAGCTGCGCGCGAAAAAGTCGCGGCGCTCATCAACGCCGAGCCGCGCGAAATCATTTTTACGAGTGGCGGCACCGAGAGCGTCAATTCCGCGATCCAAAGCACCCTGACTATGCAGCCGCAAAAGCGGCATGTGGTCACGACGGCGGTCGAGCACTCGGCCACGATCAAATTTTGTGCGCACCTGCAAAAACTGGACTACGATGTCACGCTCCTGCCTGTTGATTCGGATGGTCGCCTTGATGTTCGCTTGCTGGAACAATCCATTCGCCCGGACACCGCCATGGTTTCCGTAATGTGGGCCAACAACGAAACCGGTGTGTTGTTTCCGATCGAAGAGATCGCCGAGATTTGTCGTCGCAAAAAAGTTTTGTTTCACACAGACGCTGTGCAAGCCCCCGGCAAACTGAAAATTGATGTAAAAGATTCGGGCGCGGATTTTCTTTCGCTCTCGGCGCATAAACTTCACGGACCCAAAGGCGTGGGTCTGCTCTACGTCAAACATGGTGTCAAATATCAGCCTTACGTCATCGGCGGCGGCCAGGAAAACGGGCGACGCGGCGGCACGGAAAACGTGGCGGGCATTGTGGGCTTCGGGCGAGCGGCGGAACTCGCCTTGGCGCATTTGAGCGACGTGCCTCGCATCCGCGCGCTTCGCGACAAGTTGGAAAACGGAATCCTCGATAACGTCTCCGGCGTCGTGCGCAACGGCTCACTGGACATCCGCTTGCCCAACACGTCGAATCTCTCGTTCGAAGGCGTGGAGGCCGAAGGCATTTTGCTGCTGCTCGATGAACAAGGCATTTGCGCCTCGAGCGGCTCGGCTTGCACGTCCGGTTCATTGGACCCGTCGCATGTGTTGCTGGCGATGGGGTGCGACCCGGCCCGCGCGCGTGCCAGCGTCCGATTCAGCCTGGGAATCTACAACACCGAAGCCGAAGTGGATTGTGTGTTGAAACAACTGCCCCCGATTATCACGAAGCTGCGGGTGTATTCTGGCAAAACATCTTCCAAAAATCCATGATCGCGGGACGCATTGTTTGTAGTTCCGCCTTTAAGCGGCCGCGTAAACGCGGAACCACAAACTCTTCACGTCGCCGGCACGAAGCGTTGAAATAAAATCGCGAGGCCGAACAACGCCAGAAATACGAGTCCGAAAATGCGCGGGGCATCCGCCACTGCCAGCCAATCGACGAAAATAATTCCCGCCAGCAATCCGGAAACCGTGCGTCCAATTTGCCGGTCCGAGGTCCACAAATACGTTCGCAGTGAGCGCAGCAACCACAACACCAGCACGAACGAAAGCAACGCGGCGCTTTTGCGGTAATCGCCGGCGTTCATCAGGAACGCGAGGACAATCGGTGCGGGCAGAAAAATCAGCGGCCAATGCTGCACCGGCCCGCGCGCGCTCTCGCGTCGCGCGAGAAAACTCAGGCCGATGACGTAAGACGCCAGCGCGAGCCCGCACCAAATCGACCAGCCAGTAACGCCCACGCCGATGGACGCCGCCACGGGATAAACAAAAAATCGGCACGCTCCCATCAGCAACGGTGAGAACGTGATTAATTTGTGGACCACATCGTACAGGACGATGCAGAGAACCAGCGCCACGCCCAGCAACCCGGTTGTGTTCCCAACCCAAAAAAGGCTCGCGAGGCCGAGTATGATCCATAACACCGCCAACTCCAGGACCATGACCGTGGAGATATCCCCGCGCGGAATGGGCCGTTCTTTGCGATATTGCCGGTCAAAATTCGCGTCGACGGCATCATTCAGGTACATGCCGCCGACGTATAACAGCGTGACGCCGACGAACAGGAACGGAAGATCCTTCGTGCTCGTGTGGCCGCCCAGCCACCATCCGGCCAGACAGTTGGACCAAACTGTCGGCAGGTTGGAAGCACGGCCCAGAACGAGCAAGGTTCGCAAACGCGGCATGGCGCCGATGCTTGTAGCCGGAAATCCCGGGCGGTTCAATCAACTCTTTCTTTGTAGGAGACGAGGTAACGAGTCTCTGAACTCCTGCTTTTGGGAAATTAAATAGAGACTCGTCACCTCGTCTCACGCAAGTCCGCGCTCCCTCAAATTCCCCAGCGTCCATTCGTATTCCGCCGCCAATTGATCCACCACGTCGCGCTGTTTCATCTCCTCGGGCAACACTTCCCAGGTGTAGGTTTCCATTTCGAGATGTGTGCATATCCCGGGATTCGCCGCGAGTAAATCGAGCGTGCCGAAAATGTGGTCCGATGTCGTGTCGAACAATTCCGTCGGCGGACTATGCAACGGAATGTGAAAATGAATGCGCCATTCCGCGGAATCGCCATTCTCCACATCTTCCTCCGTCTCCTGCGGTTCGCCGGCCAGCGCTTCGTCGAGATCGCGATAAATGCATCGTTGCCCGTCGGCGCGGCAAACGACCACCTGGTGCAGATAGACATCGTCCGCAAATGCCGCGAGCGCCGTGCGCGTGTCCGCCGTCGGACGGACTTTCAGCGCGGAGCTGAGGTGCAGTTTGCTGATTTTGATGCCGCGCTGAATCAGGCAGCCGAGGGCGTTTTGCGGCTCCTCAAATTCCACCGCGAAATGGCACGTGTCGTAATTCACGCCTAAATGCTCCATGAGGCGCGGGTCGTGCGGATGCTCGGCGCGCATGCGATCGAAAAACTGGATCGTCTCGCCGCTGCTTTCGAGCAGGCACAATGGTTCCGGTTCCAAGCCGAGATGCATCTTTCGCCCGGTTTGCTGGCTGAGCCGCGCGACGTGTTCGACGCAGTGCCAGATATTTTCGCGGATGCGTTTTAAATCCTCGCCGCGCAACGGAAATCCTTTGAACGATCCCGGCAACGTGCTGACGCTGGCCTCGACTCCCTCCGGCGTAAAGCGCGCAAGCAAATCAAAGAGAAGTTTGGTGTAGGCCAAACGTTCCGGCGACGTCCAGTCCGGCGTATAAACATGGTCCTTCACTTTGCCACCGTGAAATTGGCCAAAGGGAAATCCGTTGATGGTGAAAACGTAGCAGCGATTTTTTTCGAGCCAGCGTTGGAATTCGAGCAGCGTATTGCGCTCGGATAATTCGTGGGCGGCACGGTTGCTCAAGCGAAGGCCGATGGCATAGGGCTGCTTAGGGCACACACGTTCGCGCACGCGCAACGCATACGTGTTTAGCGACTCGAAAGTCTCCGCCCAGGTCTCGCCGCGGTGGACATTCGTGCAATATGCCAGATGCAAACCCGCGTTGAGTCTCATTGCTGAGGCGATTCTACGCCTCACTTTTGAAACGTGGAAGCACGAAATGGCCAGGGCTGACCCATCTAATTTTGTAGAATTCCGACAGAAACATTTGAATCGATTTAGTTGAATGGGCCAGATGTGGGCGAATCGGGAGGAAAGGCCAAAGATTATGGGCACGGGGAATTAACAACGTGGAGGTGGTAGATTGTCACTATTTCAAGACAGATCAAGCAACAACTCCCCCATTTGCAGCAGATTCAAATGGGGGAGTTGAAATTTTATTGTGGAAGCAATTTAATATCGATCCAAAATCCCTGGGGCACGGGCAAATAATACAAATCACAGAATTTTAGATGCGTCAGCCCGGACGAAATGGCCCTTTAAATTTGTACCATAAAAAACGCCGGCGCCGGATGCTAACTCCCGGCGCCGTCCTTCAAACCAAAAGCAAAGTGCGACAACTACGGCGACCCGCCCTCCGTGCCACTGTTGGTGGCGGTGGCAGTGCCTGTCCCGTTGCTCGCGTTGCTGTGGAACTGACCGCTGGTGTTGTTGATCGAGTCCGTTTTCATGGATTCATCGCCCGTCCCACCCATGCCATTGTCGTTCGACGCGCATCCAGCCAGCAACGCGGCCAGACCCACGACTATCAGTAATTTCTTCATAACGTCCTTTCTCTCGTTCATTCTTTCCGACGTTCTCTTTTTAACCGCACAGGCTGGGCTTGCGCCCAGACTGTGACGGTCAAACCACCAGCGCTTCCGGCAATCCCGTTGCCTTAGCGCGCGGGTTGGTTATTGTTATTATTATTGTAGTTGTTGTTATTTTGACGGCCGGTCGGCTGCAGGTTGCCATTCGGCTTCAGCGTGATGTTGTTCACGACCTGCGTCACGCCTTCCGCCTGGTGGGCAATTTCGCCGGCGCGTTGCTTCTGGGCGTCGGTATCCACGAAGCCGCTCAGTTGGACAACGCCGTCAAAGGTCTTCACGTCCACACCTGAGAATTTGTAAACCGGCTCACGATCCAGATCGTGCTGCACGGTCGCGGTTATCGTTTTGTCGTCCAACGCGCGCCCCGCGGTCCGCTCGCCGGACGAATGATTCATCATTTCACAACCGGTCAGAGCGAACATCGCGCTCATACCGCCCACCAGAATTATTTTTTTGAGATTTAACATAGGCCTTTCCTTTCGCGAAACCCTCGCATCGCAAAACCCTTGATTCCATGGGGTCTAGTGCCCGAACCAGCGCGGGAAATCACGGCGAGGCGAGTGGGAATCGAAGTTGACTCCGTTTCTCGAGGTTCAGGCGCCAATGCGAATCGCGAAAAAATTCCCGCAATCTAAGCTCGCCTCGCGCCCCATTCCACAGAGTCGGCAATTCATTCGATCAGCGATCTTTGAAGGCGTTACCCGTTTTCCTGCATTCCTGTTTTCCTAATTCATTCCAGGGTTGACGGTCTTGGTATTCGAAGTCCTTACAATTTTCCTTAAAATTGTAACTGACAAATTCAGAATTAGTGATAAAAACGAAGCAATTAGACAAGGCGTTGTCGGCAACAAAACTGCTGTAATCCGGGAACTAAAGGTATGAATAGATTCGAACGTAGCTGGACGTTGTTTAAAAGCTCCTTGAACGTCATCATCAGGAACAAGGAACTATTGATCTTCCCAATCGTCACGACCATCGCGACGGTGGTGATCTTCCTCTTCTTTTTCGCCCCGGCGGCGCTTTACCCGACCGGACATTCCTATGTGTCCGCCGAGCATTGGCAGGCGCTCGCGGGAAAATATTTTCGCGCGACCGGCTCCGGCCACCACGAGCATTTTACTTTGACGCCCATCGCAGGCGCGTATTGCGCGTTCCTGTATCTCGTATCCATGTTCGTCGCCACGTTTTTCAACGTCGCGTTCTACAATGAAATTCTTGCGGCTCTGAACGGCGAAGCGGTGTCGCTCTCGCGCGGCCTGCGATTCGCCTGCTCGCGCTGGAAAGCGATTCTCCTGTGGGCGCTCTTCGCGGGGCTGATCGGTTTGATTATCAAGGCCATCGAGGAACGGCTGGACATCATCGGCAAGATCATCGTGCGGCTCATCGGCGTGGCGTGGAGTATTGCTTCCGTGTTCGTGATCCCGGTCATCGTCCGCGATACGGAAACGAACAACCCGCTGGTGATGCTCAAAAAGTCCGCCGGCACCGTGACGCAGATGTGGGGCGAGGGATTGATCGGCTACATCGGCATCGGCGCGGTGAACTCGATTGTGGTGATCTTCTCGGCTGTGCTCATTGGTATTGCGGTGGCGGTTTGCACAGCGATACAAAATTTCTGGCTGCTCGGCTTTGTGATTGCGGGCTGGTTTATTTCCATGGTCATCTGGTCCTACCTGATGAATGTGGCGGGCCTGGTTTACAAAGGCGCGCTGTATCTCTACGCCGCGGAAGGCATTGTTACTGAGCCTTACGACCAACAAATGCTGGATTCCGCGTGGCGCTTCAAAAAGGCAAAGACGATTTAAACCGTTTTCAAAATAGCGTATCGTTCGAAGCGCGACTTCAAGTCGCGTTTCGTTTTTTACGGCATCAATCGCGCGCGATAAAACCGCGCGGGATAATTCTTCGCATCCGTGTCCGTCACGGTCATGGTCCCGGTGGCGTTCACCTGGTTCGTCCACGGCGCCCAATGCACCATGTCGGTCGAAGTCTCAATGCTGTAGCTGCGACCGGCTTCGCCATGCAAGGTCACCAGCATACCGCCCGGTTGCGATTGCAGCAGCATGTTGGTCGGCAAGGGGCCGCCGGTCGCGGGCACGATCTCGCCATTGGCCAGAATGCGCGCGGGATACATTCCGTTCGTGAGCCCGGCGGGATTGTGAAATTGGATGTGCGCGAGTTGGGGACTGGTTAAGCCGTTGGAATTATTTCCAAAAACGACCTGCTGCGTTCCGCCGCCAAAAAGCGAGCCGCTCCAGCCCTCGATGATCAACTGCGGCTCGTTATCCCAGGGCACGCTGCTGCTGTTGGCGAAAGTCATGATGCTCGTCGGCGAGGCCAGGTAGAGCGTGGAATTGGTGTTGCCCCCGCGAGCGAGGCGCAATGGCCCAAGCTGCACGCAATTGGATCCGGAATAAAGGCTGGCATTGGTGAGCGTAAGGATGCCCGATTGTTTAATGACGCCGTTGCCGCACGAAAAAATACCCTGCGGCGCGACCCAGATATTCGACACGACCAACTGGCCGCCGCAGGTAAATCCGCGCCAATTGGGCAGGTTGATGCCGCCAACCGAGAGGTCATTCGTAATAATTAACAGGCCGCCCGTGAGAGAAACGCCGCCCTGAAAGCCAGGATTTTCGATGAAGTTATTCGCGGTCAGCAGGCCGCCGGAAAGCGAGACGCTGGATTCCACATTATTCATGGTGAGGTCACCGGCAGTGAGATTGGTGCCGCCCGTTTGTGAGTAAAAACCCTGGAGATACAGACCGCTCGAAGTTATTTGCCCGCCATTCAAATAAAATTGCCCGGCTGAATAGGCGCCGAGCGCCACTTGCTCTTCGCTGACCCCAATCACGCCACCCACCTGCAGCGAGCCATCCCATTGGGAATAGACTCCACCCGGCCCGACCGAAAAACCAGCCGCCATGCAAACGCCGTTCGACAACGTGTAAGAGCCCGTGCCGTAAGCGCCGACTTCAACCGCGCCGTCATTCGTGCCGCCCGCCTGCACCATTCCCGCCATGCCGTCCGTGAAACCGTTGGGCGAGGGCACCTCCGTCCAGCCCTGGTGCACGCCACCGGCCAGAACGTAAGTTCCATTGAACATCGTGAGATCGGAAGCCAGCACGCCGCCCTGTTGAAGAAACTCCCCATACTTGTCGAAATAAAGCGTCGCCCCGTAATAACCATTGCTCAACACATACGTCCCGCCATCGAGATGAGTGACGCCAAAACCATTCGTGCCGCCATTCTGTATAAAAACACCCGGAGTGTTGTCGCCGCCGAGCCAGAGTTGCGAAATGGTGAAGTAACCGCTGTTAAAGTTGTAAACTCCGGGCCCGATGTATCCGACGTTGACCTGGTTGCCCGCGACAACGGAATCGTTTTGATTGAATTGCCCGCCGATCATCGCGCCCGAGCCGTTGGGTCCGTTGATTTGCAAACTGGAGGAAATCATGGTGAGGGCGGAATTGCTCGCGACGGAGAGAGTTTTCACCGTAAGGGGCGTCTCCGAGCCGGCGAAGTTCAACAGCAGCGTGTTGAATGAATTCGTTGGCGAAGAAATATTGATCGCGTTGACGCTAAGCGATTCCGGATAATTTTGCGCCGTGGCCGCGCCGATTTGCACGGCCTTCCAGCCCGCATTGGTGATCCAGAGAGTGTGGTTCGTTGCCGGGAGGCCCAGCGACCAGGAGGCATCCTGCCAATTGCCGCTCATGGCGCTCTGCCACACATTATCTTGCGCGGCGCAGCGGTCGGAAAAACAGATCGTGCCGGCGAGGATCAATGGCTGGAGCAGATTAGTCGAGTGGTGGAGAAGGAAGTTTTTCATTCGGACAACAGCGCAATGCCGGCGAAAAAACTTCTCCAACCAGAAATGTTCCCGCGCAACGGTTCATACTTAATGCGGAGAGATTTTCCGGCCAATGGTGGACAACAACAACGGGGTTAAGGCCTTAAGGCGCCATGCGGGTTCACCCCATAACCCTCGTGATTCCGAAAGATTTGCGAGGCGGCGGCGATGAAATTAGAGACTGGTCACTTCGCCTCCGACAGGGTCAACGCGGGTCTGCCACATGCCCCAGGAATAAGCACGCGCCGCTCGCGCGATGCTGGATGGCGAAAAGGAATGGGTGATCGACTTTCACTTCGACCGGCTCCAGCGGACGCATCGCGAGGCTTCGTGTCATCATTGCCACGGCGGTCGCCGCCGCGGCTTCGGTGCCTTTTTCATCGACGCTGATGAAGGTCTTGTGAAAAACATCGGAAATGGCGAGGTAATCGTCCGGCCGTCGCGGCGCCATGCGATCAAAATTCGCGCTGCCGCGAGGGATATCGAAAGCCGTCGTCATGCCGAGTTTCTGCAACGCTTCACCCAGCGGCAAGGTGGGCGGCTGCATTTTAAATTTCGGGAGAAACAATTTTACATTTTGAATCGGCAGGTTGGACCAACCGGCCAGCTTATCAGCCGTCAACGCCGCTTCCACCGCCGCCAGTCCATTCGTATCGTCGGGCAGGATGATGAGAAATTGCAGTTCACGATTCTGGTAGGGAAGGCTCACGACCGTGACACCATTCGCCTTGGCGTAGCCGAATGACTTTTGAATGCTCATGGTCGGCACACTCACCGTCTCGCCACCACGCACGTGAAAGGGCAGCGGTTGCGTGGCTTGTTCTTCAAAGGGTTCCGCCCACGGCGCTTTCAGATATAGCGCGTTCACGAGGACGAGCCGTGTCGCTTCATTCAAGGCTCCCGCCGGCACCAGATTTTGAATGCGCTCCCTGGTTTT
>DASZPR010000751.1:0-6036 GCA_035550235.1 Verrucomicrobiia bacterium
GCCTTGGCGGCAATCGTTGCCGCGAGACCCTCCTGGTAACGTTTCTCGTCGTCGACTTGCTGCTGCTCGATTTTCTCCGCCGCGTTGGAATTGTAATTAAATTTCTTCTGCAATTCCGGGCTGAGAAATTTCAGCTTCACATTGCCGACACCCTGGTCAGAACTGAAAAACAAGTCCGTCGTGTTGGCGCCGAAAACGGTCACGTTGCTATAGGTCGTGGAACCGGCCTTGAGAAATTCCAGGCTCACCGTCTCGGCGTGCAGCGCCAGCGCCGTCGTCACCCAGCACAAACAAATCAACAACCGGTACATCATGGTCTTCAAATGAGCAAAACACGCGCCGCGAAAAGCCGCGCGAAACATAATGAAAATGCAATTTTCGTGCCTAATTTCGAGAAAATCGGATATTTACGACGATTCCCCAAGAATGAAATTGGAAATCCCCTTGCCTTCAGGGGGAAGTGGGGCGTTGGCCCCCTGAGCCGGTCACTTTTTGTCGTGGAGCACCGGTTTTGTAGTGGGGTGGTTTGACATTCGGTGTCCTGTTCGGTGGCTTGGATTGACTTGATTTGAGGAACGGCGATTATCCCTATTATGGACCTTGAATCAATCGCGCCGCTGGCTGGGAAGCTCATCGCCGCCGTCGAAAAACGCCTGCCGGAATATCTCGCCATCGAGGAAGACCGAAGCCGCAACGAAGGCAACAGCGCGTTGTGCATCATTGATGAGAATGGCGCCGTGTATGGAAAAATGTTTGGCACGGACAAAATCCGAAAACGCCACGTGTTTCGCATTGCCTGGACGAAAGCGAGCCAGGTGTGGATCACGGGAATCAAAACGGGCGAATTCGAAAAGCTGGTTTTCACCGGGCAGGTTGATGACAAGAAATTCGGCATCCTCCGCCCCGATTTCATCGGGTGGGAAGGCGGGCAGCCGTTAGTGGTTGATGGCACGATCAAATTGTCGGTCGGGTTCAGTGGATTTCGCGGCGCGACGGATTTGGAGATTGTCCAGAAAGCACTCGTGGATGCGGTGGCGGGAAAGTAGACGTGTTCCGTGCTCCGTGAAGCACTGAACGCGCGTTGGATGTTTCCACCGTTGTCGGTTGTTTAGACACTGTTGAAATTCGTTCCCCACGTCGGGCCTTCGCAGCGCGGGCCGTCGGGCGTCCAGATGAGATGATCGATGAACATCTGGCGCGCTTTCATTTGCGGATCCCATGCGTGGTAGACGATGAATTCCGTCTCGCCATCCGGGCCGAGCGCGATGGAATTGTGGCCCGGGCCGATGAGTTGTTTTGGAATCGTGCGCAATACGCGCGGGCCATTTTCATTTCCCGCGTCGGAATATGGGCCGAGCACATGATCGGCCACGGCATAATCCACGCCGTAATTCTCGGTCTCCCAGCGGCCGCCGCTGTAGAAGCAATAATATCGACCGTCATGTTTGCGCACGAACGGGCCTTCGAGCGTGTGCCAATCCCACACCCGGCCATACATCGAGCGATTCGCCTGGAAACGTTGCCAATCCGAACGCGCTCGCAGCACCACGGTTTCCTGGGAATCGAGTTCCGTCATGGACTTCATGCGGCGAGCGGCGAGGGCGGTGCCGGCGCGCGCGGTCGGAGACGCATCGGGAAAATCGCGCGCGTAAAAAAGATACCACTCGCCGTCCTCGTCCTGGAAGGGATGCGCATCGATCGCGAAGGAGCATTCCTCCGGGTCAATCAACGGCTTGCCGGAATCGAAATAGGGGCCTTGCGCACTTTCGCTGATGGCGACGCGGAGTTGATGATTCCGGTCTTCGTGGCCGACGGAATAATAGAGATAAAATTTTCCATCATCGCCTTCGGCGACTTCCGGCGCCCAGAAATGCGTGCCGAGTTCCGCGGCCGGGCGGACGAGGGCGTTGCTGGCGAATTGCCACTGGACGAAGTCCGACGACTGCAGCAGCGGAAAGATTTTGCCGAGCGTTTTGCCGTTCGCCTCCTGTTCGCCGGTGCCGATGGCGTAGTAGGTATCGCCCGCCTTCCAGACGAACGGATCGGCGCAGTAACTACCGTAAACGGGGTTAGAGTGAACAATTTTTTGGGTCGTCACGGACATGATAAGAATGTTTCTCGAAATTGGCTCGGTGGAAAGTGGGGGGATGACCCAAGGGCTTTTCGGCTGGGAATGTCCGTCTGCTGATTGTTCGGGAAAGCGGCGCCAGTCTGAAATTGACTTCGGCATTCGAATGGGGAGAATTTCGGAACTATCAGAATCACAATCGTCAAGGAATCTATGAAACGCCTCACCCAAGTAATAATCCTCGCTCTCTTTTTTACGGCGGCAACGGTTTTTGCCGGCGCCCCGGTCCGGAACGGCCTCGTGCTTTATTTCCCGACCGTCGCGGCGCGTGTGAGAGACGCCAGCAATTCGAAAAATAATGCCACAGCCAATTCCCTGGTGGTTTCCAATTCGCCCTCGCTCGTCTCGATGCAGCAGACGCATCAATTGAGCTATTGCGCGTGGATCAACCCGGCTTCGATTCCCAGCGAATTTCCGGTTTTGTTGAGCAAAGGCGGCAATTCGCAGCCCGGCGCTTACGGTGGATATGAATTCACGCTGAATGCGAATGGAGATCATGACCTGCTTTTTCAGAGCGGGCTGTTGCAGGCGCACGCCGAAACTCAGATCATTAATACGAATCTCGGCCAATGGGTGCATGTCGCATTTACGATCGATCTCGACGCGCAAACCATGCAGTTCTACGTGAATGGGGAGCCGGTGAACGCCACCATTGATCAAGGCACGTTCGCCGACGTGAATTTCGATTTGCCGAATAATCTTTATGTGGCTGAACGGGATCCGGCCGCAAATGGTAACCGGAGCAACTTCGACGGCCAGATGCGGGAGGTGATGCTGTTCAACCGGGCTCTGAGCGCGGACGAAATCCAAACGATCTTTACGAAAACCACCCCGAAGCGGGGTAAAAAGCGGTAAGTGGCGATCCGCCTTCGCCGAACTTCGACGAAACGAGGCGGCACGATGAGACGCCGAATTTGGGCGGGGCATACCCCCGGTGGCAAGGGTGCTAATAGGCTGGATCGTGTTCGGGTTGAGGGGTTTGGGCGTGGGAAAGAGTTGATAACTGAAGGTTGAGAGTTGAGAGAACCAAACGCGGAGTTTGAGAATGGATGGGGACGCCGGTGGCGTATTATAGGCGCGAATTCTAAATCTGGCTGAATCATCCCTTTTTCCCGGTTGCATTCCGTTTTGCCCTTTCTATTCCACGGTCTCCTTGGGGTCTTTTGTAGCACCGGGCGGGTGGGATTCAAGCTTTTTGAGCGCGGATACGATCGAAGACCAGGATTCGTCTGACCAGCAACCATTTTTAACCGCAGAGAGCGCAGAGAAAAATATTTTTAACCACGGGTGGGATTGGATGGACACGGATTTTGGGTAGAGTCCGCCGGCATGTATATGATGTGGCTCGTCTGCTAGCCAAGCGGATGTATTCCACCTGATGGCCGGTATACACCGGCGGTCACAGGCCAACGCTGTGCTTTGGAGACGCGCAAAGCCGATTGTAAATCGGCGCTCCTGTGGGACTTAATCAGGGCTCGACGGAGTCTCACCTCATCTGTCTTCGCCGAGGCTTTCGCCTTCGTCAGACTTCGGCGAGACAGGCCGGCGCGGCAAGCTGGCTTTGGGCTTCGACTGGCGGGTCACAGACCGCCGCTACAGGATTTCCACAAAAGGCTGTCCCCTTTTCGAAACAGCGGCCATGAATGTGTAGATGATGAACAATGACCTCGATTTACTGCGGGAGTACGCCGAGCAACATTCGGAGCCGGCGTTTGCGACGCTGGTTTCGCGTTATGTCGATCTCGTGTATTCCGCGGCGTTGCGGCAGGTGAACGATAGTCATCTGGCGGAAGAAATCACGCAGGCGACTTTCATCATTCTCGCGCGCAAAGCGGCGTCGCTGGGGCGAGGGACTATTTTGCCCGGGTGGTTGTATCGCACGGCGGGTTATGCGGCGCGCGATGCGTTGCGAAGGCAACGACGCCGCCAACACCGGGAACAAGAGGCTTATATGCAATCCACTTTGAATGAGTCTAATTCTGCTTCCGCTTCCGCGTGGGAAGAGCTTTCGCCCTGGCTCGATGTGGCCATGGCACAACTCGGCCAGACGGACCGCGATGCGTTGGTGCTGCGGTTTTTTGAAGGCAAAAGTTTGCGGGAAGTCGGTTCGGCGTTTGGCACGAGTGAAGAGGCGGCGAAAAAGCGCGTGACGCGCGCGTTGGATAAGTTGCGCACGTTCCTTTCTCAACGCGGTGTGGAATCGACTGCTTCGGCCATCGGCGGGGCCATTTCTGCGCATTCGATTCAAGCCGCGCCGGTGGCGTTGGCAAAATCTGTGACTGCCGTGGCCATTACCAAAGGCGCGGCGGCCAGCGGTTCAACATTAACCCTCATTAAAGGAGCATTGAAAGTTATGGCATGGACAAAAGTAAAAACAGCGGCGGTGGTGGGCGTGGTGGTTCTATTGGCGGCGGGCACGACGACGGCGGTCGTTAAACATCAGTCTCAGCCCAAGGGACCCATTCAGGAGAGTTCGTGGCGGTTCATGAAATACGCGACGCCGGAAGCGACGTTTCAATCGTCGCTGTGGGCAATGAGGCAGGGCGATATGAAGGCGCTGGGGGCGTGTTACACGCCGGAGTTCCAGAGCCAGTTCATGGCCACGGCCGGGAAAGGCAAATCGGATGCGGAATTGTCCGGGATGTTGATGCAGATCGCCAACGCGCTTTTGGATTTTGAGATTATCCATAAAGAAATTGTCTCAAGCGACGAGGTGGTATTGCACTTTCATTCAGCCCGGGTTGGGGACTCCACTGTGCCGTTGAAGAAGGTTGGCAGTGAGTGGAGGGTGAATGGGAATATTGTGACGGATATGGGAAAAAAGAAATAGGGGATGGGAGATGGGAAAACGAAGTTGGCGGCGGTCACAGACCGCCGCTACATATTTGGCGTGAGCTTTTTGGGCGGGGTCTGTCTAACCTTCAACAAGCCATAAAGCCTATGTCCAACTTTTCTTACGAGGCGGTGGATGCGGGGGGCCTGAAGATTGAAGGCAAACTTGAGGTGGTGGATCAGACCGAAGCGATTCGGCGGGTGAAGGAGATGGGGCTTTTCCCGGTGCGAATTGTGGAGTCCAGATCGGCTAAACGCGGAAGGTGGAACGCGGAACGCGGAAAGGGAAAGCAGGACAGTCGCGGGAGGAAGTTGGAAATCAACATTCCGTTTCTCAGCGGCCGGGTGAAGGCGGGGGTGCTGGCGATTTTTACGCGGCAACTGTCGACGTTGATTGAGGCGGGGATGCCGCTGTTGCGCGGGTTGCGGATTTTGCGGGAGCAGGAGGAAAGCCCGGCGTTGCAAAAGATTTTGGATAGCGTTTCGGAACAGATTGAGGGCGGTGGGTCGTTGTCGGAGGCGCTGGCGGCGCATCCGAAGGTGTTCAATGGTCTTTATGTCAATATGGTCAAGGCAGGTGAGTTGAGTGGGGCGTTGGAAATCACGCTACAGCGGCTGGCGGATTTCATGGAGAAGGCGGAGAAGATCAAGGGCAAGGTGAAGGCGGCGATGTTTTACCCGATATCGGTGCTGGTGGTGGCGACGGGGATTTTGATGTTGATGATGTTGTATATCATCCCGAGGTTCCGTGAGGTGTTCGCCGGTTTTGGCATGCCGTTGCCGTGGGTCACGACGTTTGTGCTGGGCTTGAGCATGGCCATTCAAAAGCATTTTTTGTGGATGATTGGCGGGGTGATCGTGGTGTGGGCGGGGCTGTTTTTCACAGGGCGGACGAAGGGTGGGCGGAGATTTTTCGATCAATTGAAATTGACGATGCCGGTGCTCGGGCCGGTGTTTCGCAAGCTGGCGATTTCGCGGTTCGCGCGGACGCTGGGGACGTTGCTCTGCAATGGCGTGCCGATTTTGCAGGCGTTGAATATCGTGAAGGAGACGACGGGGAACGTGGTGGTGAGCCG
>DASZPR010000752.1:0-4168 GCA_035550235.1 Verrucomicrobiia bacterium
CGCATCAATGGCACGGACCTGATCCAGATTTTGCTGAACCTGACGGTGAACGCGTTCCAGTGCTCGCCGCAACCGCACCTGGTTGAAGTCGAGAGCCGAATTCTCCGCACGCCGATGGATTTGACCACGTTCAAGGATTCCCACGAGACACGATTTTTGAACGTGGAAAATTTTGATAATACGGCGCCGATTCTTCAGATTTCCATTCGCGACAATGGCCCGGGTATTCCGCCTGAAGTATTGCCCAAAATTTTCCAGCCGTATTTCACCACCAAGAGCGCGCGGCAGGGAACCGGCCTCGGCCTGAACATCGTGCAGCGACTCATCAAGGAAGCGAAAGGCGCGTTGCGCGTCGAAACGCACGTGGGCCAGGGCACGACGTTTTCGGTGTACGTGCCGGCAGCGCCATTGGGGAAGTAAGCCTAAAGCAGGACCTTGCAAATCCTGAAATCCAAGAGAAGTTTTTCTTGGATGAAAACGAGAATAGCAACCTTTGCCATTGTGGTGTTCGTCGCGCAATGCGCCATTGCCCAGACCCCGACCAATTTTCTTTTTCGCAATCGTTTTCCGATACTCAACGATTCCCTGCGTTGCGACCTTGCTCCTCTTTACGCCTGGTGGGCGAACCAGTTGGACGCGAAAACAAATGTGCAATCCGCTGGCGATAACGACGCTGGCGGAAGCGGGGACGCGACCAACAGTTCCAACCGGCCAATGGCGCCCTGGGTTCATATCACCGGTGAAATTCTCAACAAAGATGAGCCGCAGGGTTGGGTGGTGAACGCTGTGGTCGAAACCGCGCCGGGAAAGGGAGTTCCCAGGAAAATAATACTGATTCATCCGCCGAGAAAAGAGCTTGAGCGTTTCGGTCAGAAAATAAACCTTTTGAATAGTCCTCTTCCTCAACCGGATTATTCAGCATTGGAAGCGGAAATCAAAACTCAGAATAATCGCGCCTTTGTGGCCGACACCATCGGTGACTGGGATCTGGAGGATACGTATCTGGCTGCGGCTGCCGATGCCAAACAGCGACTCGCAGCCCAGAAAGAACGGGATCAATCTCTCGCGGACCAAAGGGTGCAAGCCCTGGCGGCGCTGGGAGATTTTCCGGCGGATTGGCAAATGTATCGCGTGGACCTGTTTGCTTTCAATTCCGGACGCCAGATCAAAGGGTTGCCCGCTTTTGATGCGGGCTTGTCTTTTTCAAACTGATGCGCCGCGTTATTGTTTCGCGGCTTTGATGATTTCGGCGACCAGATCTTCCGGCTGCCATGTGTTGCCGGTGAAAATTTTTTGCACCCGGCCGGAGCGGTCGATGACGACGGTGCGGAGGTTGTGGCTGATAATGCTCCCCTCCTCTTTCCAGAACACCAAGCCGAATTGCTGGCCGATGGCCGTGATGTCCATCAGTGTGCCGGTGGCATAGGTGGAATGCGCGAAATCGGCGCCGTGAGCTTGAGCGTAGCTCCGCAGAACTTCAGGCGTGTCATTTTCCGGATCAAAAGAAATAGTCAGCAGATGCCAATTGGTCGGAGCGTTGGGCATCGCGAGAAGTTTCTTTTGCGTCTCGGCAAAATTATTCGCCATGAGCGGGCAGAAATTTGGGAATGGACAGCGCGTGAAGAGAAACGTGATGGCGAGTGCTTGCCCTTTGAATTGAGCTGTGCTGATGGCCTGGCCGAGTTGATTGGTGAAGTGATAGTCCGGCAACAGGTCGCCTTCATCGAGCGGTTTCACGTCGCGGACGAGACGAAAAGGGCCGGTGGTTGGCGGGGTATTTGTTTTTACGCCGGTCTTGGTAATTTGATCAATCCAGCCGTGCTTGTTTTCAACGATGACGCGAAAGGTAACTTGATCGCCCGGGGCGAGACCGGTGAGCTCGTTGGTGTCTTTGACCTCAAACGGCATGCTCATGGCCTGCATGTAGCCGGGAATGGCGTCGTGTTTGATGGTGACCGTTTTTTCGGCGGGAGTGATTTCGACGATGACGCCTTTGGCGGGATAAGTTTCCTGATTGGTCTGAGCGGAGGCCGCAAAAGCAAACAGCGCAAAAATCAAAAACCAAAACGGGCGTAACATAATAATAAATTGTACCGTAGGAGACGAGGTGACGAGTCTCAATACTCTGTTTTTAAGAACAAAATAACTCAGAGAAACCTCAAGTCGGCTCCTGCCCGGAATCTTCGAGGGTTTTGAGGAAGGGCTTGCCGGTTTGCTCAAGGCGTTGTTCGAGACGACGGGTGCAATCGCAGTCGGAGCAGGCCCAGGGTTCGGTGCCGTTTTCGTGCCGGCAATTTTTTCGATTGTGCGCGTCCTGCACTTTCAGCAGGTCGAAATATTTTTCCCAATACGGACGTTCTTCATCCAACGGGGTGGCGCAGAAACAGGTTTCCACCCAGTGCGCGACGCCGTCTTCGCCGAGGCGCGCGTGTTGGATGTCGTATGCGTATTCATCGCCGGCGATGGAGCCGCGGCCGAGCGAGCCATCGCGAATGGCGGCGAGCAGGGATTTTTCCTTGCCCGGTTTGACGCGGGCTTTGACGAGATAACGCATGGGAAAAGATAGTGCAGGTCGCGAACCGTGCAAATGGTCGACTCATTGAGCGCCCATGGGTTAATGCTCGTGGCACGCCTGGACTTCGACGGTCACGTGGACGAGTTCTTGGTGGATTTTTAGCGCGGCGCGATATTCATCGGGCGTGCGGGGATGATGCGCCACGACGCCGATGATGGCGGCGAATTTTCCAGCGCCAACTTGCCAGATGTGCAAGTCGGTTATTTTGGAATCACCGTCGGTTTCGATGCCTTCGCGGATGACTACAGGCAAATCGGTGTCAGCCGGAATGCGATCCAGGAGAATGGAACTGGTATCGCGCATTAATGTGTAGGCCCAGGAGATAATGACGACGGTGCCGACGAGGCCCATGATGGGATCGAGCCAAACCCAGGAAAAGAAATAGCCGAGAGTCAACGCCGTGATCGCGAGCACTGAGGTAAAGGCGTCGGCCAGCACATGCAGATAAGCCGCGCGCATATTCAGATCATGCTGATGCGTGCCGTGGCCATGATCGTGCGAATGGCCGTGATGATGATGCGGATCATCTTTGAGAATCCAGGCGGAGATGAGGTTTACCGTCAGGCCAATGACCGCGATCGGAATGGCTTCGCGGAAATGAATCGCGACGGGCGTGACGAGCCGGCGGATGGATTCAATCGCCATGAGCACAGCGATGCCCGAGAGAATAATGGCGCTGGTGAAGCCGCCGAGCACGCCAACCTTGCCGGTGCCGAAAGTGAATTGCGCGTTTTTCGCATTGCGGCGGCTGATGGCGTAGGCGAGCGCCGTGAGCACGAAGGCCGCCACGTGTGTGCTCATGTGCCAGCCATCGGCGAGTAGTGCCATGGAGTGAAAAATCGTGCCGGCCACGATTTCGACGATCATCATCAGTGCGGTGAGGGCGATGACTTTGTGCGTGCGTTTTTCCGCCGAAGAAGTGTCTTCGGCGAAATCGTGGCTGTGTTTCCACGCGGAAATATCAGTCGTGTGCATAAGCAATTATTGCGACAGGGAAGTGTCGGCTTGGGCAGGGTTGAAATCAACAGCTTTACGAGCGACGTCGGGGGAATTCGCACGGACAAGATGCCCCTGCCACTTCTATTTCTTACTGGTGGTTCGGGCGACGAGCCAGGACATGTCGCGATCGGTCGCGGAGGTGGGTTTGGGGCCGCCCGGGAGGCGTTGATTGGGTGTCAGGGGCGGGTTGGTGGTTGGCTCGAGCCAGCGGTGATACTCGGTGTGGCCGTCGGCAAATGAAAGGGACGAGCCACCGTGATGCGCGCTGCCGGGATAATCGTTAATCGCGTAATGCGCGGTGGCGGCGACGGCGAAAAGTCCGTCATTGATGGAGTCGGAACGTTCGTCGATAAATACCCAAGCGTCGCTCGGGCCGGGTGCGGTGATTTCCTGGAGACGCATGAAGAATCGAAAATCAGGCTCTTCCTCCGCCCCCATGTAGTTGTTCATGGAGAAACTGCGCACGCGCGGACGCGGCAGTCCACCGATAGTTATGGTGCTTGTGTCTTCCGGGCACCGGTAAACGGACGGATTTTTTACGTAACCGCCGATGGAGCCGAAAGGGGCGTAGGTATTGCCGATGAGGAAATTGAT
>DASZPR010000753.1:0-3054 GCA_035550235.1 Verrucomicrobiia bacterium
GCGTCCTGCGGAATGCCGTACAGCGCGGCAATCATTTCCAAATATTCCAGCCCGCTCAACGACTCAAACACCGCGCCGGAATCCGGCACGAAACCCACGTTGCGTTTCACTTCCACCGGCTGCGTGCGGAGATCGAACCCGCAAATTTTCGCGGAACCTTCGGTCGGCTCAATCATGCCCGTGAGCATCTTGAGCGTGGTGGACTTGCCCGCGCCGTTCGGACCGAGAAAACCGACGATTTGCCCGGCGGGAATTTCGAGCGAGAGCGCGTCGACGGCGATTTGCGTGCCGAAACGTTTGGTCAATTGATTCAGCGAAATCATGAATGGATTTGGTCCTTGTTGTTCGGCACTGCGTTGAGGGAAACGTTAGTTATGGAACGAGGACAAATCAATGGTAGAACAGCGTTTCGCGGTTACATTTTCCACGCCGTTTTGTAACCGCATTCTCTGACGGGCGACCCCTCAATTGCTCTATCGCTTTCAATCCTGGATGTAGACAAGATCGCCCGGAAAGAGGGGATAATCCGCGCCATTGAGCAGAGTCTGAGGATCGATTTGCAGCGGCTGGTTGTTGCGATAGATCGTGATGGCTGACGGTGTGTTATTGCGTTGGTAAACGGCTTCCACCAGCGCGCGCGCCAGGCTGAGGCCGTCGGTCCACGGCAGCACCGAGTTTTTGACTGGGCCAAGAATTCGGACCTGTGGTTCAGACGAAGGCTCCGTCTGCAAAATCGGTTGCTGCGACTGCCCCTGCAACATCTGGGCGCGCGCCGCTTGCGCTCCTGCGATATACGCGCGGTGAAGATCTTCCTCGGATTTTTTCTTGTGACTTGCGCAGCCGGAGACCGTTACTGCAAAAATAAAAATCAGGCAGAGAAATCTAATCGTGTTCATGGCACATTTAGAGCATTTCAAATACTATAGCCATTCGGGGGAAATGGAAAGAGAGAGGTCTTTTGAGCGAACCAAAGGCACCGATCATTGCCTCGCCTCCTGAATCTGAACGTAACGGCCGCCTGCAACTTGCCCCGGACTTGGATAAGAAATGCCCAGCCGCCGCATAAAATCCACCCGCACCCAATGGTCGCCTAGTGTGAACTTATCGTCATCGAAGGCTTTTGTCTCGTAATCACTCTCCGAAATGTGCCGAAGGTAGGGAGTGATGGATTCCGGCGAAGCACCAAAAGCTCGGGCCAGCAGGGCAGCATTGCCGGCACACTCCTCTGGCGGTGTCTCAACCACATCAGGAAAACTCCAAAAACGGTCAGTCAACTCACCGCGCTCGAAGAAAGTATAGCCCCAGGTCGCTTGGTCGTACTCGAAAATCGCAATAGCCGGCCCATCTATAAGTCGAGAAAGTTCCGCGGCCACCGGCTCGGCAGCAAAGGAGTTTAGATGTAGCATAACGGAACTCCACGAAGGGGATGCAGGTGCCAGATACGAAGCCTTATGATCGCGAATGCCGCCAATAGTGGCGGTCGAGGCGTCCCACTGTTGTGACGACAATTCATGGATCGAGCACTGTTGCGAAGCCAAAGCCCGCCGTAGCATAGATTCCGCTGCGGGACTCCATGCTTGCCTCCAAATAATCTGACTGGACATACCGCCCATAAATCAAAACGAGATACGATTTAACAACTCGTCGGCACTTCCTGCAACACCTCGATGCAGTGTGGAATGGCGCCGACGACGAAGCCAAGACATTCGACAGCCCCGCTCGGTTTGCCCGGGAGGCAAAGGACCAGCGCTTTATCCACGACCACGGCGAGATTGCGCGAGAGGATGGCATTTTTCGTGATCTTCATGGACTCGGCCCGCATGACTTCGCCGAAGCCGGGCAATTCGCGAATCGCAATTTCCCGCACCGCTTCGGGAGTGACATCGCGCAACGCCACTCCCGTGCCGCCGGTGGTCAAAATGAGTTGGCACCCTTTCGAAACCTGCTCGCGAATCGCGCGTTGGATGTCCTTTTTTTCGTCCGGCACGAGAGATTCGGCAAGAACCTTCCAACCGTAACCTTCCGCTGCTTTTTTGAGCGCCGGACCGCCGAGGTCATCATAAAGTCCCTTCGAAGCGCGGTCGGAAATCGTAATGATGCCAGTGTGAATTTGCATGTGCGGTTTTGGATTTTGGAATTTCGAATTTCTCTGGAACCTGGAGCTTGGGATTTGGAACTTGTTACAGGGCTTGCTTTGTTTTCGAGACCAACCGAACCGCGCCAATGATCATCTTCTTGTCGACGGCCTTGCACATATCGTAAATGGTCAGCGCCGCGATGGTCACCGCCGTGAGCGCCTCCATTTCCACACCAGTTTGAGCGGCTATTTTTGCGGAGGCTGTGATCGAAATGCGATCGCGGGATTTCGGAACTTCAAAATTCACTTCGCAATGGGTGATGGGCAGGGGATGGCAGAGCGGGATTAACTCACCGGTTTTTTTTGCGGCGAGGATGCCGGCGATCCGCGCCGTGGCGAGCACGTTACCCTTCGCGATTTTATGGTTTTCGATCAATTGCAGCGTCGCCTTTTGCAGGCGGATTTCCCCGCGCGCGACGGCTTCGCGCAGCAGGGTCGGCTTGGCGGACACGTCCACCATGCTGGCGTCACCCCGGGCGTTAATGTGGGTTAGTTTGCTCACAGCAACGTTTTAGAGGGAAACCGCTCAATTGGCAAAAGAGTTCTCACCAGCAAACAGATTTTGCTTGCACAATTTCCATGGCGGTTTATCTTATTTCTGTAACAACAGAAATGTCAGAAAATGGAAAGGATCGATATGAACTGGATCGTCATCACTTACCTTGCTTATCTCGCCATCAGTGTGTGCCTGACCGTGTGGGTCGCCCGGACCCTGCACAAGAATGGCCGCATCTTTCTCGTCGATAGCTTTCTGGGCAATGAAGGACTGGCCGATTCCGTCAATCACCTGCTGGTCGTCGGTTTTTATCTGATCAACATCGGCTTTGTAACGCTGGCACTGAGGGATAACACCGTCGTGGCGGATGCGCAGGGCATGTTGGAACTCCTGAGTACCAAAGTCGGTCTCGTGCTGCTGG
>DASZPR010000754.1:0-7808 GCA_035550235.1 Verrucomicrobiia bacterium
AATTCCTCGAACCCGCAGACGGTGGCACTGGGAATTAATTTTGGCAACAGCATCACGTTGGACGGCGCGAGCAATACGCTGGTGATTGCGGGCGGGTTGACGAATACGCTGGGCGCGACGGGATCGACGACGATCACGCTCGCGGGCACGGGGGAAATCAAGAATTTGCTGAAGAGCACCGCGAGTCCAGGCGGCACGAATATGATGTTGCTGAACAGCAGCACGGCGGATTGGACGTTGCTGGACAATGACGCGTCGACGCCGATGACGGTGCCGTGGGTGTTCGCGGTGAACAATGGGTCGTTTACTTTTGGCGATGACGATGATGCGCCGGTGCTGACGACGACGACGGTGAATGGCGTGCCGCAGGATAACCAGATCGGCACGGTGTCCGGCGCGACGGGGGTGTTCAACATGGCGAATGGGACGTTCACGACTTCGGCGCGTTTGAACACGGCGACGGCGGCAAATTCGACCGGAGTTATCAACCAGACGGGCGGCACGATGAATATTGGGAATCAATTTCAATGCGCGAACGGTTCGAATGCGGGCGAGGTGTCGAGTGTGAATGTCAGCGGGGGGACGATGAACATCGGGTCGGCGGCGAATCCGACCAGCCCGCTTTATGTGGCGAGCCGCGGGACTGGGACGTTGACGGTGAGTGGCGGCGGAGTGGTGAGTTGCGGCAGGCTGGATCTTTCGCGCAACGCGGCGGGGAACACCATCAGCAGCAGCGGCACGGTGAATTTGGATGGGGGGTCGCTGATGGTAACGTCGATTACGAATTTGAGCGCGAACCAGCAGACGGGCGGGAATCCGTCGGCGATTTTTAATTTCAATGGCGGCACGTTGTTCGCCAAGGCGGGTTCGGCCACGATGTTTTTCCAAGGGAATCGCGGGACGCCATTCGCGCCGATTCAGACGTTCGTGAAGGCGGGCGGCGCGATCATCGATGACGGCGGGAATGCGATCACGATCGGCGAGCCGTTGAAGCACGACGCGGGGCTGGGTGCGGCGGCGGACGGTGGGTTGACGAAAACGAATAGCGGCCGGGTGACGTTGATCGGCACAAATACTTATACGGGCGATACCATGGTGTTGGCGGGGGTGCTGGCGTTGGCGGGGAATGGGTCGATTGCGGCGAGTTCGAATTTGAATCTCAGCGCCGGGGCGGCGCTCGACGCGAGCGGACGGGGTGATGGCCGATTGACGGTGTTTGCCGGGCAGACGCTGGTGGGAAATGGGGCGGTGAATGGTAACGCCACGATTTCCAGTGGAGCTTTTCTTGCGCCGGGTTTGCCGCTGCCATCGGATGCGAGTGGGACGAACAGTGACGGCGAGGTGACGAATCAAGTGCCGGATGTGGATCCGATCGGCACGCTGACGTTCAGCAACAGTGTGACGTTGAGTGGCGGCAGCATGACGGTGATGGATGTGAGCAAGGCGTCGGCGACGAATGACGTGGTGTGGGTTGCCGGAGCGCTGAGTTATGGGGGCACGTTGTCATTGAACATCGGAGATGCGTTGAACGCGACGGACAGTTTTAAATTATTTGCGGCGGGGAGTTATGCGGGAGCTTTCGGCGAGATTGTTCCCGCGACGCCGGGGCCGGGACTGGCGTGGAATACGAACACGCTGGCGAGCGATGGGACGTTGCGGATTGTGTCGGTGGCGCCGCCGCAGCCGCCGGTGTTTTCGGGCGCGATATTTTCGGGCGGGAGCCTGGTATTGAGCGGGTCGAATGGTGCGCCGGGCACGAATTATTATTTGCTGGCGAGCACGAATCTATCGGTGCCGTTTTCAAATTGGGAGCGCGTGGGGACGAATGTGTTTGACCAGAACGGCGGGTTTCAAATCACGAATGATACGGGTAACGCGCCGAGTGAATTTTTTATTTTGCAGTTGCCGTAGAGGTAAGGACGTGTGAACGGGCTCCTCAGGGATTACACGCGGCTCGAAATTTTGCTGCGTTCCCCCTCACCCCAGCCCTCTCCCTTGGGGAGAGGGGAAAACTTTGGCACGCGTTTCCAAAAATTGAAGTCGCGGGCTTAATCCAGCGATAGGATCGTTCGCCTTCTTTAAAATGGAGCTACGGGGTCAGAGGAATTAAAACCATTCTTTGCGGCCGTCGACGTAGAGGCGGACGAATTCGTCGTCGGTTTTGGCGAGGTAGAGAATTCCTTCGATGAGGCCGATGAGGTGCATCAAGGGATAGAGTGCGCCGCAGGTGAGCACGGACAGGAGCAGCATGAGGAGGCCGGTGCCGGTATAGCCGAGAACGAATTTGTGCACGCCGAAGCCTCCCAAAATGACGCCGCAGACGCCGGCGGGAATTTTGTTGGACGCGCGCGGGTTCGCGGGCGGGAAGGATGACACGGGCGGCACGATGGTGGGCGGAACGGATTTGATGTCCGCGAATTCGGGATACGCGCTGAGGGGTTTCCAATCGAGAGAGCCTTCCGCCTGGACGAGGGTTTCGGCACGAACGCGATTTTCCGCGTGCCAGCGCCGGATTTGGTCGGCGTTGATGGGGCCGTATTGCTGGCCGTCAGCTCCTATGATTTTGAAGTGACCATTTTCCATAATATCAAATGTTCATATCGAGTTAATACAAAACAAGACCACTCTTACCAAAATGCAAAATAAAACCAAAGAGATCGGCATCCACCATTCCAAATCCGGGTATGTTCGTCTCAAAAGAAGGGTCCCGGCAATGAGACCTCCAACCGCTATTAATTCCAGAAGAAGAAACTGATAAATCCTATTCGCGTTGGAAAACCATAAACGCAATGTCCGGTCTGGATAAACGATGACAAATGCCAATGGCAATAGGACCACCTCGTACCAATGAAGATTGTGCGCGTGACCCAGTTTGATGCCAACTCCGCGATGTATGAGGGCAAACATTTTCGATTTGTTCAACGACATTCGAAAGGTGGTCCAATGATTTGATACATAACGCACCTTTCCAATTTCGATACCTGGGTTGAGGGTGCGGCATAATGGAAATTTTTCCATTATTTTCGTATGGCTGTTTTGTAACTCGAAACCTTTGCAAAAATAGTGACCTGCCGACTGCCAGTCGGCGAAACAGCAGGCTGCCAGCCTGCGTTACGGGCCGAGTTTTGGGGGGACGCTGCCCGGCAGGGCGGGTTCGGGGGTTTTGGCGTGGCGCATCATGCTCAGGCTGGTGAGCAGGGACCAGAACCAGGAGACGGCGGCAAACATGAAGCCGGCCAAAAAGTAATGGAAGTACGAAACGTGAATGGGGATTTCCTCACCCATCAGGCTGTAATATTCCTTCATGGTTTTGACGAACCAGAGGCAGATAAAGACAAAGCCGACGAGGAACAAAATCAATTGGCCGAGGCCGGGGAGAATTCGTCCGCCCATGAGCGAGCCGAGCCCGGGGGTGGCGAAGAGGTTCATCAAAAGGCAATTGCGTGCCCTGGCCGGGCTAAGCGGCTTTGCGGCCGAAAATATCATCATACGCGTAACAAATCGCCGCCAGTCCGAGTGGGATCGTGACTAAAGCGCCGACACAACACATCACAGCGCCGGCGACATTGAGAAGCCCGGCGAGCACCAGTAATCCAAAAATGTGAAACCAATGTTTGTGAACCATTTTCCAACTGGTTCGCATGGCGGTCCAGAAACCCATTTGTTTGTCGATGATGAGCGGCACGGTGAATTGCCAATTCACGGACAGATACATGGTGGGAATGAGGCAGATAAAAAAGATCGGCAGCGAGGAGGTGAAACCGGAAATCAACTGGGAGAAAATTTCCTGGGGGTTTGCATCGTGAGGATTTTCCTGGAGGCGATCAAAAAACGGCGCCGTTTTGGCAGCGCTGGCAAGGGTGTAGGGGAACATGCACAGGGTCCCGAAGAGGCTCGGGATCAGTTTGCCGAGAAAAAGGTCCTGGAACGATTTAAACCCGGTAAACAGTTCACCGACGCTGGCTGGCTTGCCGCGCATCAGGGAAATATAGACATAAAAAACGCCACCAAGGCCGGGGCCGATGATGATGGTGTTGAAGATAACGTAAATGGGGCCGAGATATTGTTTGGTCGCAAAGGGAAGCCGATTGAATCCAGCCACCGCAAATACGAGCTGCACCACGGCACTGGCAGCGACCGCCAGGACGACGAACAGCAGGAAGGTGACGAACATGGTGCTGAAGTTGTTCTTAAGGAGCGTCCAACCCCGGGTGAAGCAACTCAGGAGGTCGAGGGAATAATCGCGGGCGATGATTTCCTCGCGGGTCATCGGGCCGGGGTCTCCGGGGGTGGCCGCAGTGGGAGGCGGCGCGGCGGTAAAGCCGAATTCCGGGAACGCGGACAGCGGTTTCCATTCTTCCGTGCCTTCGGCGCAGGCAATGGTTTGGCCGTTGACGCGTCCCTCGGAAATCCATTGGCGGATTTGGTCCGCGGGGATTGGCCCGTATTGCTTTTGGTCGGCGCCGATTATTTTATACATTATAGCTATTTGCGCGTTGAGCGAGGTTGAGCGGCCCGGCCGCTAATTGATGAATTGTGATTTCACTTCTGGTTTATTCAACACCACTAATCCCCAAATGGCGAAAGGAATTCCAAAAAAGCAGCAGCAAGAGCATGGTAGCATGGCGACGACGCACGTGATGATGGCGAAGGTGTGGCCTTGCAGGCGGAGCATTCGGATGGCGCCAAAGAGGACGGCGCCGTTCAACAACAAAGCGAGCACGTCGGTCAACAAGGCGGTGGGTCCTTGATTCCGCTCCATGAGATGCCGCAGGTTGGGAGGAAGTTCGGAAAGGTCCTGATTCATGCTGTGGCCGCCCGCGAGATGGCCGAGGAACGCGAGGCAATACAGGGCGATGCCGAGTGAGGCGACGACGATCAAGGCGATGGCCGGGCCTTTGATGGCGGACAAGGCCATTTCGCGCGCGGCGGTGGGCATGGGGGCTGAGGAATATCCGGCCGCGGCGGGTGCGGCGGGCGCGCCGGGCGGTGTGAGCGAGGGGGCGGCGCCGGCTGGATTGAAGAGGTCGGCAAATTCGTCGAAGGCGGAGAGCGGCTGCCAATCGCCGCCGTCGGCGCGTTGCGCGCGCGTGGCGGCGTTCAAGCGGCCGTCGGTGATCCACTGACGGATTTGTGTTGTTGTGACCGGGCCGTATTCCTTTTGGTCTGCGCCGATGATTTTAAACATAATCGTGGTTTTCTAGGGCGATTTGGTTTACTTCATGGTTCCCACCGCAACAGGGAGATTCGATCTAAAGTGACTTCTTCGACGTGTCCATCCGCGAAGGCTACGGTAATAGTTTGCTTTCGTGCCCGGTTTTTGTGGCGCGGTTGGTTCAGCATCATGGCCGGGCCGCCGCTGCGGTTCCAGCCATCTTTGCTTTCAAAAAAGAGAACGGTTAGGGGGTCGACGTTTTTGGTTTCGAGCCCGGCTACTTGAGAATTATAGGCGAAATCGCAGCCTTCGGAGGAATTGGCGGCGGGGCATTTATAGACCTTGTCATTGCCGACGTACTGTTTGAGGGCATCACACCAATTGTTCTCGCCGGGGAAATGATCGTCGTGGTCGCCGGCGTAAAGGTGCGCGGCGAGGGCCAGTTGCCGCATGTTGTTCGAGCATTGGATGGTCATGGCCCGTTGTTTGGCTGCGGAAAGGGCGGGCAGGAGCATCGCCGCGCCCAGCGGAATGACGAAGAGGAGAAACACGGCCGAGACGATGGTGCCGGCGAGCGCAATGCCGCCGCCGCTCATGGTGCCGTTGCTTTTGCGCACTTGGCTCATCGCCACGATGCCGAGGATCAGGCCGACAAGCGCGGTGACGCCGCAGGAGAAAAGGCCGAGGACGCCTAAAACCAGGGAGGCGATGGCGAGGCCGTTGGTCTTTAGGGGTTGGGTCGAGAGCGGAACCTGGCTGGCAACGGGGGCGCTGAGGGGCGGAACGCGAGAGCTTAAGGATGCGGCAAATTCGGGGAAATCGCCGAGGGTTTTCCATTCGCCGCCGTCGACCTGGGTTTTGGTTTGGGCGTTGACGCGACCGTGGGTGATCCATTGCTGAATCTGATCGGAAGAAACCGGTCCGTACTCCTTTTGGTCGGTGCCGATGATTTTATACATACGTGATCTTCCTTAGCCTTGAAACTTTTAACCGATTGGCGTGGCCAAAGCAAGTTCAGGCGGCGAACCAGTGGCACCACGGGAACGGCAGGTTGCGTACGATTCCGAAAATGATCCAGGCCGCGGCATAAACGCAGAGCCAGAGGGTGTTGAGCGGCGGCATGGGCGTGCCCCTGACGGCGCGTGAAATGAAGCGCGGTAAGAACCATGCGGCCAAGGGCAGCGAGAGGACGAACATGGCGTTCATTTGCAGGGCGGCGATGAGATGGCCGTGAAGCAGTTCGTGCAGTGCGCGTTGCCCGCCGCAGCCGGGGCAATCGAGGCCGGTGACCTGGTGAAAGATGCAAGGCGGGAAGATGGAAACCTTGGTGGGATCAAAAAGAAAATAAACCCCGGCGACGGCGGCGCACAGGATGACGGCGCTTACCGGAAGAATACGGGAAGCGGGCAGGTTGATTCGGGTGCTGTCAGAGCCGGTGTGCATGGTTTGACAGGGAATCCCAACCTGAGATGGCAATTCCAAAGCCGATCAACAGGAGCATGATCAGGAAACTGAGGCAACAGAGGGCGATGCCGATGATGGACATGGTCCGGCCATTGTATTGCTCCGGGTGAGCGTTGATCTGGCCGAGGGCGATGATGGAAAAGACCAATCCCGGGATGCTGAAGGGCAATCCATAACAGCAACACCAGCCGAGTGTCACCGCGAGGATTCCCAGAATGAGCCCGGCGGTGGCGAAGCCGTTGGTTCTCGGCCCGAAAATGGGTTGATTGGGGAAAACCTGTGGAGCCGGGAAAGGAGTTGGCGATGGCGCGGGAGCGCCGAACAGCATCGAGAATTCCGGGAGCGCGCCGAGGGGTTTCCATTCGGTGGCGCCTTCGGCGAGGACGTTGGTGGTGGCGTTGGCGCGGCCTTCACCGATCCATTGTCGCAATTGATCCGCGGAAATGGGGCCGTACTCCCTGCCATCGGCTCCGATGATTCGATACATGAAAGGACTCTGGTTAATTCTTGGGTTTCCGTCAAGAGCGGCAGCGAAGCAAAAGCCCCAAGCACACCAGCATCCAAGCTCCAGAGAAGCTCCAGGATCCAAATTCTAGCGAGAGCGTATAACAAAAAGATTTTTGATGAAGGGCGCGTCACGGAGTGACGCGCTCTACCAGCCGCAGCCAGATCGGCATTTTGATACAGGCTCTAACCTCCACCCGGGGTTTTGGAGTGAGGGATTTCGGTTTCCTTGGTACCTGGGATTAGGAGCTTTTCAAGTCGCTAATTCGCGCAGTTTTTTTGCGGCCTGGCCGCCATCGATGATTCCGCCGGCGAGGGTCCAGCCTTCGGCGAAGGATTTGGCGCGGTTGGCGACAAACAATCCGGCGGCGGCATTGAGCAGGACGGCGTCGCGTTTGGGGCCGCGTTCCTCGCCGTGCAGGATGCGGCGGATGATTTCGGCGTTTACGTCGCGGTCACCACCAGCCAGGTCGGCGAGGGTGGCGGGTTGCAGCGGAAAATGATGGGGATCGAGGGCGGATGCGGTGAAGCCGCGTTCCTGGTAAAATTCGGCGATGGTGTTTTCGCCGAGCGTGGAAAGTTCGTCGAGGTGATGGATGGCACCGTCAGCGCCGGGCACTTTTCCGGTGACCACCATGCCGCGGTGCGCGCCGAGCGATTGCAGGACGTGGGCGAGCGGTTCGCA
>DASZPR010000755.1:0-8554 GCA_035550235.1 Verrucomicrobiia bacterium
CGTTCCTCGGCGCGGGTGGGATAACCGATTTTCAATTTCAACATGAACCGATCCACTTGCGCCTCGGGCAAGGGATACGTGCCCTCCTGTTCAATCGGGTTCTGCGTTGCCAAAACCAAAAACGGTTCCTCGAGCTTAAAAGTTGTTTCGCCAATCGTCACCTGGCGCTCCTGCATGGCCTCGAGCAACGCGCTCTGGACCTTGGCGGGTGCGCGGTTGATTTCGTCAGCGAGGATGAGGTTCGCGAAGATCGGCCCGCGCCGCGTGGTGAACCCGCCTGATTGCGGATTGTAAATCTGCGTGCCGATGATGTCCGCCGGCAGCATGTCGGGCGTGAATTGCAGGCGCGAGAAATTCACATTCAGGCAATTCGCGAGCGATTTGACGCTGAGCGTCTTGGCCAGTCCGGGCACGCCTTCGAGCAACACGTGGCCGTTGGCGAGCAATCCCACGACGAGCCGTTCGACGAGATAATTTTGCCCGACAATGACTTTCCCGATTTCGTTGAACAGCGGACGCGCGAACGCACTCGCCTCTTGCGCCGCCTCATTAATAGCGTTGATTCCTGTATTCATTGCAAATGTTACTCACGATGGACACAGAAACAGGGGTATGTGTTCAAGCGAATTTTTTAATTAATTGGCGTTTGAATGCTTAAATCAGGTTTTGTTCTGGTTTTCATGCCCCTCCAAGGACAGCAGGAACTTCTTCGTTTTAAGCCCGCCCGCAAAACCGGTCAGATCCCCAGAGGCGCCAATAACCCGATGGCATGGGACCATTACTGAAATGGGATTTCTGCCAATAGCTGCTCCGACGGCGCGGACGGCCTTCACCTTGCCAATTTGTTTGGCAATCGATCCGTAGCTGCGCGTTTCACCAAATGGAATCGCTTTCAACGCGTCCCAGACTTCGTTCTGAAACGGCGTCCCGGCTGAATCGAATTTGACCGAAAAAGTTTTCCGTTTTCCGTCGAGATACTCCGCCAATTCCCGCTCGGCCTGGAGCAGGACGGGGTGGTTTTTGTCTTCAGTTAGCGTGCCCAATCGGACGCGGCTGGGCTTGTCGTTTTCCCAAAGAATTGCCGCGAGACCTTTTTCGGACGCGATGAGTTTCAATTTGCCGATCACGGTCGGCATGATTTTGTAGGCGTAATTTGTTTTCGTTTTCATAATCAAAATTTTTGATGGGGTTTTTCCAAAGGTGCAGGACGGCGTAGCTGCGCCAGGGCCGCCACGCTTGAGACATTTCTTCCGCTTGTTTGGCGGTAACACCGCCGAGATTCTTGCGCACGATAATGTCCTCTTTCGGAAACGCATCGGGCCAGCGCAAGGCGCGCATCGCGATGTAATGCGCGGTCCATTGCCCGATCCCGGGCAACTCCGCGAGGCGCGCGATCGTTGCATCGGGATCGTGATGGGCGCCGCTTTCCAGGGAAAACTCGCCCTGCGCTTGCGCGAGCGCAATGATGGTCTTCGCGCGTGCACTAATAATCCCCAAGCGCGCGACGTCATCCACACTAGCGCGGGCAACGCGCGTTGACTCGGGGGTCAACCGATCCAAGTCCGGAAACGGCGTGGCGATGGGTTCACCAAAGGCCTCGGCAAATCGGCACGCAACGGTGGTGGCTGATTTCACGGTCACTTGTTGGCCGAGAATCGCGCGCAGACCCAATTCAAAACCATGGAAAGCGCCGGGCACGCGCAAGCCGGGATTTGCCTTCACCAGAGGCGCGAGAAACTTGTCTTTGCGTAACCGCCTGGAAATTTCATCGGGCCGCGCGTTCAAATCAAACAGGTCGCGCACGCGATTCAGCAACGCGGGCAAAACGCCGACCAGTTCGTGTGATAATTCCAATAGCAGCGCATTTTTCTTTGGGAAATGTTTCACCCGAATCCAGCCCTTCCTATCTCCCAGACGAACTGTGCGCGCGTAAAAATCATCGCCCACCCATTCCACGCGCTTCAGTTCGCGCGTCTTTAGGAACTCCAAAACACCTGTCCAATCGTAAGGCGGACGATACGCCAGTTGCAGTACAAGTGGGTCCGCGCCGTTGACGCCGTCCGAGCCTTCCACAGCTTTTTTGCGAAGACGCGTCGGCGGCATTCCGTAGCGCGTGGTGAACGCATCATTAAACCGTCGCAAGCTCGTGAAGCCGCTGGCGAACGCGATTTCGATGATTGGCAATTTGGTTTCGGTCAGGAGTTGTTTGGCCAGCAGCAATCGGCGGGTTAAAATCAATTGAATCGGCGGGACGCCCAATTCCTTCTGGATAATCCGCCGGATCTGGCGCGAGCTTAAATCAAACTCGCGCGCGATGACTTCCAGCGCAGCTCCTTCTTCCGCGATGCCTTCCTCAACTCGTCGCACGATCAAGTGCGCGATGCGCTGCGAGTTGTCCACCGGCGCACTGCCAGGGGCCAATTCCGGGCGGCACCGCAGGCAGGGGCGAAAGCCGGCCTGTTCGGCTTCCTGAGCGGAATTGTAAAACGTGCAATTGATCTCCTTCGGCGGTTTGACGGCGCAAACCGGCCGGCAGTAGATGCCGGTGGATTTCACACCGACAAAAAACAGGCCGTCAAACCGACTGTCACGGGCCCGCAGAGCCTGATAAAGTGCTTTTGAATCTGGTAAATTCACAATGGCAATATACAGGCATCGCCAGGGAATACTCGCCATTTTCGGACATCAAAATAATTTTAATTTCATGGCCGAAAATGGCGGGTGAAAGCGCCAGCGGAGATTGGTCTGCCAGTTCACAAATATTCCCAGCAACTCACCCTTGCATTATCGAGCCGACCAGCATAAAACGGTTCGCCATGGAATATCAAAAATTCAAAGCGCGTAGACCTGGTCAGCAACCTTCCGGCCCTCCTCCTATTGGATCACCTCCCAGCACAGAATGGGTGTACGGCATTTTCCATGCCGTCTCACAGGGTGGTTTTAGTATAGAGCGCGCACAGAAAATCGCCGGGCCCCAGGTGGAAATAATAAATCTTCAAACGCACGAAAAAATCAGCCCGGCAGTAACCAATAGTTATGGGCCGATCTCGAAGCAGACTTTGCACACGACGGGCCATGTGACGCAGTTTATCGCGGATTCCAGCACAGAGCAGCCGTTCCAGCAATAATTCGGATCACTGCTTCAGTTTCTCTGAGGCAGTGACGTTTTTGAAGAATTTATAAATGCCGTCGTCGCCCATTTTTCGCGCGTTGGCCAACTCGCCTTCCTTCGTAACGTAAAGCACCTGACTTTTGGGCGAAATAATTGCCACGGCGGGGATGCCTTTTTTTAGCGGCACGCCGTAGGTCTCCGCGACGTCTACGTTCTTGTCGAAATGGCCGACGTCGACTTTAACGATCTTGAAATCCTGCGCCAGCAGCGAGGCGGTGGTGCCGTGTTTCATGGCGTTATCCAGCATGAGGCAGTCCGGGCACCAATTCGCACCGAAAACAATGATGACCGGCTTGTTCGTTGCGGTGGCCAACGCTTGCTTGATGTCCTGTTTCGCGTCCGCGGATTCGTTGTAGGGAGTTGGACGGTCGGCCGCGTGAACGGAAACCGCGAGCGACATTAAACAAAGGAAGTGCAGAATTTTCATGTTCGAAATAATCGGTCTCATGGATTTAAAGTCAAGGGTTGCCGGGTGCGCTTTTATCGAGCACGGGGGGCATGGTGGCGGCAGCAGGATCGGGGTGGACGGAAGACGCGCCTTCACGTTTGAAAAATTCAGTCGCGCCGTGCGTTTGTGCCCCGCGAATTTGGCGAAGCCCCATCTGGAGATAACTCAATAAAGCAACCCAGACCACGAAGCCAAGCACAATGTTTTTGATGTGAAACGGCAACTCCAGCGGAGAGTCCCAGACCATGTGCAGGGCGACCGACAGGCCGAAGGCCCGCAAAAACCGCGGGTCGGCCAGCATGTTCCATTCGAATTTCCGATCGCCGCGCACCCGCCACAAGGCGCCGCCGACGAGTGCCGTCCACAAAACATGTCCACCGCAAAGCGCCAGCAGTCCGCGCGTGGTGATCACTTCCGTCCCGTAACGATATGCATACCCGGCGGATTCAAACCCCGCGAATCCCGCCCCGATGGCCGCCCCAAACAACATGCCATTCAGAATCCAACGGTATTTCAATTTGTTTAGAACGAGCAACAAGGCGGCGGCTTTGCCGGTTTCTTCGACCACACCGACGCCCAATGCGCCCAGCCAATTGTCACCGCCGCCGAGTTTCGTCCATTTGTAAAATAAAAGGGAAAGTATGAGCGAGAGGAGTCCCCCGATAACCGTCAATTTTAAAACCTGATAAAGCGGCACATTCCGCAAGACGTTCATTTCGAAGAACAGAATCAACAGCGTCATGGGCATCACGAACGAGCCCATGACAATCAGGCCGGGCATTAAATTGTCGTTCTGGAATTCCTGGTAGGCGAAGACGAAGCCCCAGTAAACGAGGACGGCTAAAACAAACGTTTTGAAGAAAAACCACGGCTTGGGCCAGTTCGTGTCCACCTCTGTGAGTTTGGGTGTGTTGCACGGCGTGCCGACAGCAAAATAGTTTTCCATATCCTCATCCGTGCGCTTGCGCCAGATTTCGGAGAACATATCGGAGATTTTGAACCCCTCTATTTTTTCACCGCCGGCGACTTCGCTAATGCGATCGCCCAAGCCGCCCAGAAAGGAATAGAAATCGCCGGTGGGATTCGCCGGGGCACTTTGCAGTTGCCAAAGAGAACGGCCAATCCGTAATTGCTGCGCGGGGCTGATGGTCCCATTGGCAAGGCGCTGGCCATCGAGAAAGGCGGCGCAATCGGGTTTGGCATCAAACAAAACTTTGCCGCCTTCGACCCGAAGTGTCACGTGCCGGGGGGCGACTTCCGGATCATCACTCGCCACTTCGCAGGCGCTCTCGCGGCCGATAACGGTGGGCAGTGCGGAGACAAAAACCCGTTTGCCCGCATCGGGGCCGCCGATACAAATCATTAGCGCGGAACTTGATTTGCTGTCCGGGGTCACAGGGAAATTTTGGGCCACAAACAGGATCTCGTCAATGGCCATTGCCCGGTCTGGAAAGGAGATTCCTGCTTTTGGAACCCGCTACTGACAGAAGTAAAATGGTCGGGGCGGTGAGATTCGAACTCACGACCTCTTGTACCCGAAACAAGCGCGCTACCAGGCTACGCTACGCCCCGACCCAAGGGCGGAGAAAGGTGCCGGGACTTCACCCAAATTGCAACGTTGAATTTCAAAAATCGCAACTTTGCGCTTTGCTCGTTTCCCTCAAAATGTTTCAGTCAAGTGTGATTGGAACGATTTTGAACGTCGCGGCCATCGTCGCCGGAGGGCTCGCCGGGCTGTTTATCCGACGGCAACCGTCCGCCGCTACGCAGTCGTTCTTCAAAGTCGCCCTTGGAGCGCTTACTGTTTTCTTCGGGCTTCGCCTTACGGTGCTCAGTCTCAGCGGCTCTCTCGGCCATGTGCTCAAGGAGATCGGCATTGTGCTGCTCTCGCTCATGCTGGGCAATCTGCTCGGCAAACTGTTGCACCTGCAAAAAACCTCGAATCGCATCGGTTCACTCACCCGCGACCGCATGTTGCGCGCCACGCCGGAAAATCGGGAGCGATTCACCGATGGCTTTATCGTCTGTTCGTTGCTGTTTTGCGCTGCGCCGCTGGGAATCCTTGGCTCCATCCACAATGGCCTTGATCGCGATTACTTTTGGCCGCTCGCCATCAAAGCCTTCATGGACGGCCTGGCGACGATGAGTTTCGCCGCGATGTTCGGTTGGGGTGTGATATTGGCCGCCGTTCCGGTGCTGATCTTTCAAGGGACCATCACGCTGCTCTGCGCGCATTCGCTGGCGCCGTTTTTGCAATCGCACGGCCTGACGGATTCCGTGGACGCGACCGGGGGATTGTTGATTTTTTGCGTGGCATTGCTGATTTTCGAAGTGCGCAAAGTGCCGGTCACGGACTATCTGCCGAGTCTGATTTTTGCTCCCTTGCTCACGTGGTTTTGGCGATAGAAGCCCTTGCCTAATGGATATTCATCGAACGATGAATATTTTTTAACGTTCTTTTGAATCTAGGGTTAGCACCCCATTGTTGCCTTCTGTTCAGGGTCTCATAATGTTCTAATGCAATCTCGCAGTTTTCCAGCATTCGGGTCTTCGGACAGGGACGTCAATTCTACTTTGAACGTAGTCATTGCCTACGAGGATTTGGAGACCGGGAAACGCGCGATGAAAACCTACGAGTATATGGTGCAGCAACTTGGCAATGAATGCCTGTTCACCAATCAAATGTGGAAGTTCGATGTGCTGGCCGTGCCGAAGTTGAAGGAGATTGCCGCCAAAGACGCCGCCGCCGCCGAAATCATCATCGTTTCGGCGCACGAGGGCCGTGAACTATCCGCCGAGGTCAAATCGTGGATTGAAATGTGGCTCGGCTACAAAACGGAAGCCAGCGCGCTGGTCGGTTTGTTCAGCGGCCAAAGTGAGACGCATCCCATCCGCACGTATCTGGCGGACGTCGCTCGCCGGGCGCAAATTGAATTTTTCTGCCAACCGGGCATCTGGCCGGGCGCAGGCGCCACGCGCAGCACCACGACCCTCGCACATCCGCGAAATGACAAAATGTTCCCCTTCCTGACAACGGTCACGCAGGAGGTGCAATCGTTTTCCCACTGGGGGATCAACGAATGATTTATGGCTCGAGCACTGAAAATCGACGAGGCTGAGGTCTTCAAAGATGCCATTTCCCCCGAACGGAAATTCGCGCAGGACTTTGGCTCGTTCGAGGGATTGCTGGAGCGCCGCGATGAAGATATGGAATTGACCATGGAATCCGCCTTCTGGCTGGGTGGTCACATTCCCGGTGCGACCAATTCCTGAGATGGTTGACAGGCGAATCCAGCGCGATGACTTATGAGCGTGACTCGCGCGAAAAAACCATCCCCTGCCCGCCGCTCCAACGCGCCTAAAGCTGCGCGCCGCACTGCCGAAACTCTCACCATCGGCGGACGCGAAGTGCCCGTCTCGAATCTCGACAAGATTTTTTATCCCAGCGTCGGGTTCACCAAAGCGCAGGTCATCGATTATTACATCCGCATTTCACCGGTGCTGCTGCCGCACCTGAGAGATCGCCCGCTGACGTTGAAACGTTATCCCGACGGTGTGGACGGCGGATTTTTTTACGAGAAACGCTGCCCGCCTTACCGGCCGGATTGGGTCGAGATCGCGCCCATCTGGAGCGATCGCAACGAAGCGGAAATTCATTATTGCCTCGCCAACAATCTGCCGTCCATCGTCTGGGCGGCGAACCTTGGCGATCTTGAGTTGCATACGTTCCTTGCGAAAGCGAACGCGGTGGACCGTCCGACGATGATGGTCTTCGATCTCGATCCCGGCGCGCCCGCGGACATCATCACGTGCGCGGAGGTTGGTTTCTGGCTCAAGGAAAAGCTCGATGATCGAAAGCTACAAAGTTTTGCCAAGACCTCCGGCTCCAAAGGTCTCCAGATTTATGTGCCGCTGAACACGCCCGTCACTTACGACCAAACCAAAACGCTCTCTCACCAACTCGCTGAGGAATTGGAGCGCGAACATCCTGAATTGATCCTGTCAAAAATGGCGAGGAATTTACGCGCCGGAAAAGTGTTCGTCGATTGGAGCCAGAATGATCGTCATAAAACCACCGTTTGCGCCTACTCGCTTCGAGCGAAGGAGCAGCCTACCGTTTCCACACCTGTCGACTGGGACGAAGTCAAATCTGCCTTGAAGAAAAAAGATGCGAAACGGTTGACCTTTATTTCTGATGACGTGTTGAAGCGCGTCGAAAAAAACGGCGATCTTTTTGAGCCGTTGTTGAAGCTGAAACAAAAATTGCCGCAGTGAGATTCGCCCGGGCAATATGCCCGCGCTGCTATGCCGCAATATCCGAAAAAATTCTCGTCCCGTTCCGCAGCTTCAACACCCGCCCAAATGGTGTGTTCCCCGCCAGCGAATCCCGCATCGCCTGCTCCTTGCCAGCGCCGGACGCCAGCATCCACACCTGTCGCGCTGCGGCGATGGTTTGATAACCAATCGTAATGCGCTCCGGCGGCGGTTTGGCAAAATTGTGCACTCCGCGAAAGACCGACTGGTCCTGCATCATGCTCTCTGATTCCTCGGGCGCCAGTGACGCTACGTGACCGTCTTCGCCGAGACCGAGAAAAATCAAATCCAACACCGGCTGGCCGTGGGCATTCGCACCCACAATTTTGCGGGTTTCCGCTTCGGCCTGTTTCGCACCCGCCTCCGGGCCATCCTCGCCGCGTAAGCGATGGATTTTTTCCGGTGAAATATTTAAGGGTGCAAGCAGCCCGTCGTTCACCAATTTGAAATTGCTCTGCGCATCGGTCGGCGGCACGCATCGTTCATCGGCCCAGAAAAAATTCACCTGGCCCAGCGAAATCTTTCGCTGCTTTGATTGCTCCACCACCGCGGCGAGAAATTTCCCCGTGATGCGTCCGCCGGATAGCGCCACATCGTGCGACGACGTGACGCGGTTCGCG
>DASZPR010000756.1:0-8376 GCA_035550235.1 Verrucomicrobiia bacterium
AACGCGCCGTCCTCATTCAACGCGCGATCATTTTCAGCACGGTCAGCTTGTTGTTCGCCGCCGTGCTCATCATCACCCTGTTCTTTACGGCGTTGATGAAATGGGAGTCGGCCATCATTATCGCCGTTCTCTTCATCTGCTGTCTCGTTTCGCTGATCGCGTCCCTGATCGCGTTCATCATGGATATCCGGCTCTCGCTCCAGGCGTTGAAAATGGAGATGGGCAACGGGGATCCGGATTCGGGAACAGCGGCGTAGGCTGAAATGGGTGCGGTTGTTTCAACTGCTTGCTTGCGCTTATCGCATACCCTGTGATATTGGTTTCAGCGCTCAATCGAGCCCGCTTGGCAGTTTTACGGCTGCTGACCCGGAGCCCACGTGGCGGAATTGGCAGACGCGCTAGATTCAGGTTCTAGTGAGTAACATCGTACAGGTTCAAGTCCTGTCGTGGGCACCACCTTCATCTTCGGTAGGGAATGTTTATGGGCACAGACATCAGCCTCAATTTTATTTTGCTATTTGGTCGCCGCTCGCGTCTCTAAAAACAAAAGAGCGGCACACTCGTGCCGCTCTCGTTCTAAGAGCCAACCATTAAGGACATTTTCCGACGACTCCCACGAGGTAAATCGATTGGATGTCACAATCAGAAAGGGCCGTGTTGTACAGGCTCAATTCATCAATCTGCCCGTTGAAGTAGGAAGTCGGGCTTGATTGCATCGTGCAGCCGATGGTGATGGGCGAACTGGCCACGTGGATGCCATGCGTCCAGCTTGCAGAATTCGAGAGCAAGCCGTTCACATAGAGTTTGACGCTCGAACCGTCGACCACGCCTGCGAGATGGGTCCATTCATTCGTCGAGATGGTGCTGGCACTGTTAATTTGAATGTGAGTGGAATTATCCGAAGCGTTCACGACGAAGTACGCTGTTTTCGTGCTGGGATCAATCGACAGTGTCCAACAGTTGAAAGGACCCGATGCTCCGAATTTAGAAACGATTTCGCGGGAATTGGCTCCCGCAAAGGTTCTCAGATTTACCCAGGCTTCAACCGTCATGGTATTGGTAAAATCCAAGGTATTGGTTTCAGCCACTTGAACGTAACTCGCGCCGTTGAACTCAAACGCGTGATTCACTTCACCGTTGTTGTAGGCAGGCGTGCCAATAAAAGTGCCGGTATGCGAGCCCACGTGATCAAGAGTGTTGCTCTCGGCCTGATACCAGGCGACGATTCCCGGTGGAGGATTAAAGCATGGCGTGACGGGCGCTGGTTGTGACCGTCCGGACATTGCCCATAAGCAAGCCATGCCAAACACAGTTGACCCCATGAATTTCCCGATGTTTGTTTTCATATTATTCCTTTCTTCCCATTTGTTTGTGTTTGTTCACTTGGTGAACTGTTCCAGTATCGGGAGTGGGAAAATATCCGCAAGAAGGTGTGGTTATCTGCGACCGACATTTATTATCTGAGAGCGACATTATGGCGTCGTTGCTCTCTGACAGGATGGAATTTGCCGAATCTCCGAATCTAAGTCGTCGAGCGGCGGTGATCTGAACACGTCGGGTCTTCCGCAAAGTCGACCTTTTCAAGAGGATGCAAAATGAGAGAAAAAATTCGGGCCAGTCGTGGGGGCCCTGGAACGTTTTAACAAATCAGTCTCCGGCGGATTTGGGACTTTTCAACGGCCGGAACGTCTCTGGAGCGCGGCTGGCTTTGAACCAAAAATCGGCGATGAGCCGGCTGAGGTTTGTGAAATCCTGGAAGTCGAAAGGCTTCACCAAAAACGAATTTGCGCCCAATTGATAGGCTTCATTCACGTCGCGAATCTCGTCCGAGGACGTAAGCACCAGGATGCGGAGCGCGGACAAATCGGGCTGCGACCTCACCCATTTCAGTACTTCGAATCCATTGATGCGGGGCATTTTTAGGTCGAGCAGGAAAATATCCGGCAGAGGGTATTCATCGCGGTTTGAGTATTTGCCTTCACCTTTAAGGTAGGAAATAGCTTCTTCACCGTTCCAAACGACGTAGATGGGATTGGGAATGTGAGCTTTTGCGAAGACTTGCTTGATCAGGATGACATAATCCTCGTCATCTTCCGCCACCAGAATAACGGGGCATTCTTTCATGATCCGACTGGTCTCATGAAAAAATTTTAAACCCGGATTTGGCCATCGATATGGGGCGTCTACCCCATGGATGAGAAATGCGGAACACCGAAAACCAAATTATCTGGCGGCAATGCGGTGATGGCCGGCGAGACGCCGGCGCTCCCCAGGGAAGCTTATTTTTTCTTAAACAGGTTGCCGATGCTGTGGGTGACGTTGCTGACCGCACCGCCGGTGTTTTTGCCAAGGCCTTTGGTAAGATTTTCCGCTGCCTTGCCAAGATCCGCTGTCGATGAGGCGACTGCTTTAACGGATTCTTTTTCGATGGCGGAAATGACTTGTTTGGTCAGTTCGGCCGCAGTAATGCCGTCCGGGCCGGTGCCTAGATTCTGCAAATGAATGGTGGGTAGCGGAATAGTCACGGTCTTGCCGCCCAAGTCAGTGAGGCTGGCGGTGAGTTTCGCGCCGGTAATGGAAAAGTCGTCGACCTCCAATTTTTTATTCGCCTTTTTCTGCTCGCTGGGAGTGGCATTGGGAACGTTCGTTCCTCCGGGGCCGGTGGTGGATTCGTTCAGGTTCGCCAGAATTTTGCTCAGGTTGTTACCGCTCAAGCCGCCTTCAAACGTGATTTCCGGCGCCTCCACGTTAATGGACGTGATGACGAGCTTGTCCGAGAGGAGCGAAGCGGGTTTGAGAACGAGCGACGCGCTGCCCACGCTGATGGAGTGCGGAGTTTTGTAGGGATCCGGGTTTCCCACAACCAATCCTTTGATTTTGCCCGATCCGGAAAGGATGGAGATGTGAACGCTATCGAGCTTCACATCCACCTTGGTTAATTTCGGCCCGACGGTTTCCACTCCTTTTTTCACGGCGCCATCGAGGAAGAAATGGATGCCCAAAGCGACCAGCACAACGAGCACGACCAATGCGATGCAAATACGGATAAGGATTTTTTTCATAACAGGATTGGTTCAACGTTTACCGCGGCTTCATTTCAGTGGATTCAATCTGGCGTTACCATCGTGCCTCAACTTTTCAAGAGATCCTGCACCATGTGAGTGAGGTCCGCGGGCAGGTAGGGTTTCGCCAAAAATCGATCCGGCCTTACGCCGGTGCCATTGAAGACGGATTCGTCCACCGTGCCACTGACGAGGATGATTTTTTGGTCCGGATGCAGGCGGCGGCAGGCGCGGATGAGGGCGAGTCCGTTCATTTCGTGCATGGCGAAATCCGTGATGATCACTTCCGGCGGCGTCTCGGCGGAAGTATAGGTTTCCAGAGCCAATTCGGGGTTGGTGAATGTTTGGATTTCCACATTCAGCCTGCTCAATATTTTTTCGGCCAATTCCAAAAGGATTGGCTCATCGTCAACGACGAAAATGCGTGGGCAGGACGTGCCATGCCCATTGTTTGCTTTGGAAGCTCCCATAAATTACTCAGCATTCGAATTTAGTTCCGAATCTCCTGTTGGCAAGCACATTGCTATCGCGTGGGAGGCGTGGCCATCATTCCAGTTCATCGTCCTGTTGAAGAAAAGTTTTGGATTGGCGAAACATTGGCCGAATGCGCCGGGTAAAGTATGGGTTCACTGAGCCCCACAGATTCATGGCGCATGCTCTCCTGGTGGCTGAAATTCAAATAACCGTTGCGCCCCTGAAATACCGGGCTTAATCTGCAAAAACGAACGCGCCCCAGAGCAAGGACAGTTGCCATGAAGAAGCCAAAGAAAACCACTGCCGCCAAGCCCCTTTCCACGCGAGGCCGAACGAAAACAAGCGCGAAAACTTCGAAAACCAAACCGGCTAAAACGCCCCGGAAAAAAATCGCCGCTAAAAAAATCAGGGCAGTGACGGATGTCGTAAAGCGCGTGCCCGCCAGGAAACCGAAGCCGGCTCCTAAAGTGAAACGCAAGGTGAAGGCTAAGGCCGAGACGATATCACCGCCGGTTCAGGCCGTTCTGGAAGTAAAACCCGCGGCTGATTTGCCCGTGGCAAAAAAGACTTCGGCGACCGCCAAGGCGGCGCCCAAATCGCCGTTGCTCGACGTCAAGCCGTCTTCCAAGGCAAAAGCGGCTGGCAAAGTTGTTTCTTTTGCGGATCTAAAGTCGGAGGCAATGGCCAAAGCAGTCACAAAAGTTCCACCGAAACCTCCAGCGAAATCCCAGGTTGAGGAACCATCCACGGAACCGCCAGCCGATTCTAAACCGGAGATGGGAGTTGAACTTTTGTTTGAACGCAAAAAGGCTTCCGCCAAACCCCGGGCAAAAGTGAAGCGCGTGATTAAAGCAAAACCCGTGGCGCAACCGAAATCCGTGACCGAAATTCCGTCGGCAATGGAAGAAAAGCCCAAAGTCAAAATCGAGACTCCCGTTACGAAACCAATTTCTGCGGCGGCTCCCGCTCAAGCGAAGTCAACTTCGCGGCCTGCACGCAAAGCGCCGGCAAAAATTCCAGCCATTTTATTGGAAGGTGACAAACCTGAGCCTACGCCGGTCAGCGGCCCGGGCCATCGTTACGCGCTGGGGCCGACGGCGCCGGTGGAGGAGTTGAAGACGGAAGGTGAATTGCCGGAATCCTATGGCACCGGGACGATGCTCTTGACCGCGCGCGATCCGCACTGGCTTTACACACATTGGGACCTGTCCAGCGACCAGCAACGCCGTTACAACGCGTTTTCGCGCGATGGACATCTTATCGTGCGCATCTATGTCGAGGCCGCGGACGGCAAACCCGTAGCGCAAGTGCACGTTCATCCGGAGTCGCGCCATTGGTTCGTTCACGTGGATCGTGCGAACACTCGTTATATCGCCGAGCTTGGTTACTACTCCGCTGCGGACAAATGGACCGTGGTCTGCACTTCCGGCGCCACGCTGACGCCGCCCGATGCCGTTTCCGCGGACACCACGGCGGATTTCGCAACGGTGTCATTCGAGGTGCCGATGGAGAAATTGCTTTCGCTCGTTAAAGAAGCAGTGCAGGAAAATGCTCCATTGGCGCAGGCGCTCCAGGAATTGCGCGAAAACGGTCACACGGAATTGCCGAAGATCGAAGTGCCTGCCGCGCGGGAATCCAAACCGACGCGGTCGGAAACATCGCATCGCGCTGAACAAAGCATTCGTGCTGAGTCGCCTGCTCGCGTTCGGTCGGAAAAAATACCTCGCCCGCGCTGGAAACCTTCCCAATGGACGCCAGCGCAGGAACGGGCGCTGGCCGAAGTGGTGAGCATGGACCAGGTGCGGCGGGTGTGGATGGGTTCGTTGGAAATCACGGAATTGATTCGCCGCCAATTTGTCAACGAATTGGCTTCGATGTCGGCTGCGGAACTTGGGGAATTGGCTCCCGGTGCGCCGACGTCACCGGCCGGAGCCATCGGTGGCATTTCCAGTCCAGCCGCGAAACCCGGCGCCGGCGAAAAAGGTTTTTGGTTCAACGTGAATGCGGAGTTGATCGTTTACGGCGCGACGGAAAAGGACGCGACGGTTACCATCGGCGGTAGGAAGATCAAGCTGCGGACGGATGGCTCATTCAGCTACCGGTTTGCCTTGCCGGATGGGAATTACGAAATGCCGGTCGTCGCGATTTCGGCTGACCAAACCGATGGCCGCGCGGCGGAGTTGAAATTCAGCCGCAGCACGGAATACCGTGGCGACGTGGGCGCGCATCCGCAGGATCCCTCGTTGCAGCAATTGATCCTGGAGAATTTCTGAGCGAATGAACCAGGATGCGGAACATTTGCGGCTGCTCTCGATTTTTTACTACGTCTACGCCGGTTTGGTTGCGTGTATAACGTGCGTTTTCGCACTGGTTTTGCTGGTTAGCCTTATTCAGTTGGTGAACCCTGAATTCCTGAGCCCGGATCATGCAAAGCCCGACGACATTCCCGAGGTGGGATTCATCATTTTTTGCGGGGGGTTAACCTTGCTCGGCGCTCTCTTTATCACCTATCTCATCAACGTCGGCGGGTGCTTGAGTCGGCGGAAACGATATACGTTCTGTCTCGTAATCGCAGGCGTCTGCTGCGCCCTCTTTCCGATCGGAACGGTTTTGGGCGTGTTTAGTCTGATTGTGCTGGCTCGCTCATCTGTGAAGGCCTTATTCGATGGCGCTCTGATTCCGCCAATGTATCCGAGATGAAACGACCAGTTCGCACCCTGATTCAAATCATCGCCGTCGCCGTCATGATTTTTGGCGTGCTGGAAATCGTGCTCGAGATTGCGCACCATCAAATCCAAGTCCGTGACCATGTCGATCCGATCAAAAATAATATTTGGCGTTATGTGATCGGAGCGGTTCTGATTGTGGTCGGGGTTATTTTATTTGCCGGAAGCAATTCACTCGCTGAACAATTGACGGACGATATTGACGATGATGACGACAACGATGATGCGACAATCGATGTGGAATAAACGAAGCCGACAGGCTCAGCACATTCGATGCTCGGCGTTCGATGTTGGATGCTCGATGGTTTCCTAAATTGTCATGCAAGGATATCTCTCGCTCATCCTCCACGCGCATCTGCCGTTCGTCCGGCATCCGGAACACGAGAAATTTTTGGAGGAAACCTGGCTGTTCGAAGCCATCACGGAAACCTATGTGCCGCTGCTGCAGATGATGGAACGCTGGGAGCGCGACGGCATGGAGACCCGGTTGACTCTGACGCTCACACCAACTTTGTGCGCGATGTTGCTGGATCCATTGCTGCAAGAACGTTACGTGCAGCACCTCGAGGGGTTGATTGACCTCGCTGAAAAGGAAACGCACCGGACGCATTGGGACAAGTCTCTGAATCAACTCGCGCATTGGTATCACCGGCGGTTCGTGGATATCCGCAATTTTTATTTTGCGAAGGAAAAAAACCTCGTGGCGGCATTTGCGAAATTTCAGGATGCCGGACGACTCGAAATCATCACGAGTGCCGCGACGCACGCATTATTGCCGTTGCTGGCAAATCATCCGCCCAGTCTGCGCGCACAAATTTTCGTGGCGCGGGATCATTATCGCAGTTGTTTTGGGCGCGACCCGCGCGGCATTTGGCTGCCGGAATGCGCTTACGTGGATGGCGTGGAAAAGATTTTGCGGGAAGCGAATATTCGCTGGTTCATCACGGACACACACGGGCTGTTGCACGCAGATCCGAAGCCGCGATACGGCGTGTTTGCGCCGATCTTCGCGCCAAATGGAGTGGCGGCTTTTGGTCGCGACCTGGATTCCGCCAAACAGGTTTGGAGCAAACACGAAGGTTATCCGGGCGACGCCAATTACCGGGAATTTTACCGCGACATCGGCTTCGATCTCGATCTCGATTATCTCAAGCCCTATCTGCCGGCGCCGGAGCAGCGCGGGTTCACAGGCATCAAATATTTTCGCATCACGGGAAATGCGCCGGAGAAGCAGGCGTACAATCGTGTGACTGCCCTGCAAACCGCCGCGGGCCACGCGCAGCACTTTCTGGAAGCGCGCATGGCCCAAATCCACCGGCTCGCGGAAATCATGGATCGGCCGCCGGTCGTGCTGTCGCCCTACGACGCCGAATTATTTGGCCATTGGTGGTATGAAGGGCCGGAGTTTTTGGATTATTTCGTGCGCAAGGCTTGTTTCGATCAAAACGTTTTTTCGTTCATCACGCCGGAGGAATACCTCGCGGAATTTCCTTCGAACCAGATTGCGAAACCGGCATCGTCGAGTTGGGGTGAGGAAGGCTATTGGCGCGTCTGGCTCAATGAAACGAACGAATGGATTTATCCGCATCTGCATGTGGCACAGGAACGGATGACGAAATTGGCCCGGGAATTTCCACAGCCAACGCCGCTGCAGGAACGCGCGTTGAAACAAGCCGCGCGCGAATTGCTACTAGCCCAGGCAAGCGATTGGCCGTTCATCTTGCGCACGGGCACCAGTCCCGATTACGCTCGCAAACGAGTCAAAGACCATTTATTTCGCTTCATCAAACTGCATGATCAACTGGCCGGCGGCAGCATCAATGAGCCGTGGCTGGCGGAAATCGAAGCGCGCGATAATCTTTTCCCGGAGGTGAATTACCGTTATTGGGCCTGAGAAGGTTTGATGGGTTCAGGGAAGGGTGGGGGGACATGGGAAAGCATTACCGGTTGTTTTGGAGAGGCTTAGGCGGCAAAAAATTCCACTTTAATCCGCAATTTCACGGACATTCGGGTTTTCCCAACCAAAATTTTTGCGCTTTCTGATTGACCAGAACGGCCCATCTATGTCGAGATGATAGGCCGCTAGTTGTTTTAACGGGTTTCCTCGCGGACTG
>DASZPR010000757.1:0-10977 GCA_035550235.1 Verrucomicrobiia bacterium
TCCTCGGTTTCGCCACGCAACATGGTGGTCTGGTTGGCCACACCGACGGCTTGAAGGTGAAGGTCGGGGTCAAAGCCCGCGGAATAGGCGCCCTTGAACTTTTCGAGAAACTCGTTCTTATCGCCGCCGTTCAGGATGTAATCGCAGACGTAATCGGTTTCCGCGAGCGTGAAGACCACGAGGTAATGGCCGCTGCCGTAGGCGCGCGCCTGCGAGGTGGTGGCTTTGGTTTCCTCGTGCTTGGCTTTGCCGTGAATGATGCTGGTGACGTTTTCCTTGGAATATTGCCGCACGCGTTTCCACACGCTCATCACGTCGCCGCAAGTGGTATCGACAGGGATGCAGCCTTTCTCTTCGATTTTTTTGCGCGTGCCGACTTCAGTGCCGAAGGCGGGAATGATGACGGCGTCGCCGGATTTCAATTTCGCGAGTTCTTCATCCGTGGGCTTGGGCGAAATGATCTGGATGCCCATGTTGCGAATTTGATCGTTCACTTCGGGGTTGTGAATGATTTCGCCCAGGAGATAAATGGGAGTGTTCGGAGAGACTTCGGAAAAATATTTTTTGGCGGCGTAAGCGAGGTCAATGGCGCGTTCGACGCCGTAGCAAAAGCCGAATTCCTTGGCGAGCTTGACGGTTAAACCATCGGCGCCGAGCACGCCGCCGTGGGCGCGGACGCGTTCCACGAGTTCGCTGCGGTAATGCGACAGCACCTGCGCTTGCACCGTTTCCATGATGTCAGGGCGGCGCAGGTTAATTTTTTTAGGCTGGTCCCCATTGTTGTGGTCAGGGGAGCCGTTCGACTCATTCATAGTGGAATCAGCCGCGCTCAAGCGCGGTAATGATGTGACAGCAATCTAACATGCTGTGCTCGAGCGTCCAGCCGAAAGCCGAACCCCTTGGCCACGGGGAACATCGAACGCCGGACATCGAAGGAAACTTGAGTAAGAATGCTGTCAGCGGGAAGAGGGCCGCAGAGTTAAAAATAAATTCGGCGTTTGCTCCGGATGGAACAAACGCCGAGTCGCCGATATCAAACGCGTTACTTTGGAAGAATCTGCATTCCGGAAAAGTAGGCCGTGGGGTAACTTCCAGTACCGATAGTGATTGTCACCGGTTGGCCGGCAGTTACGGGTATTTGGCGAAACAAGGAATATTGATCTCCGTTGCTCCAGGCAGGCGGACTGGTCGGGCTGCCGTCACTGCAGCTCAATGGCCCGTAAGTATTCGCTCCCACAGTCATTTGAAACACCCCGGACGGGCTATACATATAAATGTCGTAGCTACCAGTTGGGAGGTTTGTGACGGTCACCGTGATGGTTTGACCGCCGTCCGCAGAAGCGAGAACGCTGTCATACATCGAATCGGGTGACCCGCTTCCATAGGCGAATTCAGTCTGAAATGTGGCGGTGATTCCGATTGTGGTGGCGGTGCCATCAGCGTATTTCAGATTGGCTGTGCCGAAAGTGATGGGAGAGAACGTGAAATTCGTGCCTTTGCAGTTATTCCAGAAGTCGTTAGTGCTCTGGCCGATCGCGGCAAATCCGTGCTCCGAGGAAGTTGCGCTGGCAGTGAAATCGATATCGAGCAGTGGCGAAAATGCGAAATTCTTGGTCCACGTCGGGCTGTTACGTTCCGTGGTGGTATTGTCACCCAGTTCGCCATTGGAGTTGTCTCCCCAGCTTCGGAGGCCGGCATCGAACGTGCCCGCCAGGCCGAATCGGGAACCCGCCGCTACGATCGCAGCATTGGTGACGCCGGTGAACCCCGGCGATGTCCGGGTGGTGGTGGTGCCATCGCCAAGCTGGCCCTTATCGTTTGCACCCCAGGCCCAAACAGTCAGGTCGGCAGTGATGGCGTAACTGCTGTTCGTGCCTGCGGCAATGGCTTTGACATTGGATATCGAAGATTGAATGGGAGTAGTACTCTGGGTAGTAGTGCCGTTGCCCAATTGGCCGGCGGTGTTACGGCCCCAAGCCCAGAGAGTGTTGTCAGATTTGATCGCCAGGCTGTGATAGCCGCCAGCCGCGACTGTTGTGACGGAGGAAAGACTACCGACTTGTGTCGGGGTCAAGGCATTGCCGCCGGACGACCCATTGCCAATCTCTCCGTATTGATTATCGCCCCAGGCCCAGACGGTGCCATCTGATTTCAAGGCCAGCACATGGAAATCGCCCGCTGAGATGTTTGTTATGCCGGTGAGGGTCGACACTTGGACGGGCGTATGACGATCAGTGGTGGTGCCGTCGCCGAGTTGGCCATGGGAATTGTCGCCCCAGGCCCAGACGGTGCCGTCACTTTTAACCGCATAACTGCTGAGAAAACCGGCCGAAATGGCAACCACTCCACTGAGTCCCGAAACGGTAACGGGTGATTTCCGGGTCGTGGTCGTATTGTCTCCAATCTGGCCGTTGTTATTGTTGCCCCAGGCCGAAACAGTGCCGCCGGATTTCAGGGCAAGCGTGTGCTGGCCACCGCAGGCGACTGCCGTTACGCCCGTCAGGGCTTTGAAAGGAACATGGCTGTCCGTCGTGCCACCAGTTCCCAATTGGCCGAAAGCATTGTCGCCCCACGTCCAGACCGTCCCGTCTTTTTTCAATGCCGCGGTGTGCAGGTTGCCGCCGGCGAGTTGTCCAGCGTTCAGCGAAAAAGTATTTGTGAAGTATCCGCCGTAGATCGCGTAGGTGTATCCATCCATGGACTGGACATAGACAGTGCCGTCCGGACCGATGACCGGGGAGGAATAAATCGAGTTTCCGGTGCTGTAGGTCCACATATTCTGCCCATCTTTAAGGGCCCAAAGTGTTCCGCCCATGTCGCCGACGTATACCAAACCATCGTTCCGAACGGCTGGGCTGCTCATTTCGATCGGGCCGGTGCCGTGGAACCATTTCAACGCTCCATTGGTCACAGCAAATAATCCGCCGCCCGGGCTGCCAAAATAAACGGTGCCATCAGTGCCGAGGGCGGGAGTGTCTTCAATAGGCCCTAACACGGCATAGGACCATTTGACGGTGCCGTTCGTATTCAGGGCGTAAAAGTTATTCTCACCGCCAATGTAAATCGTGCCGTCAGAGCCTACGATAGGACCGTCAAAATCACCGTCGATGGCTTCCGACCATCTGATCGAGCCATCCGGATTTATGGAGTAGAGAGATACGCCATCTTCGTGGAAGTAGACGGTTCCATCGGGGGCCACGGCGGGGCCGGTCTTAAAGCCGGCATTTGCCTGGTCTGCCCACTTCAAAGTGCCGTTCGGGTTCAGCGCATGCATGAAAATATCCTCCGATCCATAATAAATCGTTCCATCCGATGCCAGCGCGGCCCCATCGTAAATGGAATTAAAGCTCCAGATGTCCGTAAACGTCCATTTTAACGTGCCGTCGGGATTGATGGCGTAAAATACCTGATCAAGCGAACCAATGTAGATGGTCCCATCGGGCGCGACGCATGGCTTGGCCCAAATTTGCCCCGAGGTAGCGTAGGACCATTTCAAAGTTCCATTGGTATTGAGAGCGTAGAGACTGTTGTTGGTTGAACCGATATAGATGGTGCTGCCATCGGGAGAGAAAGCGGCAGAGGAAGCACCGCCTACGGGGTACCTCCATTTCAACGTGCCTGGTTGCTGAGAATATCCTTGAATGGCCAACGTTGTGGCTATTCCGGTAATTAAGAAAATTTTGGTTAGCAGTGACTGTTTCATAAAGATGAATGCCTTTCGTCCTATCGTTTAGCGAACCCCGCCTTTGCATCAATGCCTAAGGATTATCCCTGAAAGACATTTGTTATCTGGGAGCGACATCCATTATCTGCGAAGGACATTCGACGGCGCACGGCTCGCGTGGCGGACGAACTCCGAAGGGGTCATGCAGTGAAGAGATTTGAATAGCCGGCAGAAATGGGAACTTTGTTTGAATCCAAGTTCACCGGCGACAATTTTCACCGATTTTCGGGAAAGAAGCAGTCGTTGCGCGGCCAAAATTCTCCGCTCGGTAAGCCACGCCTGCGGCGCGCAGCCGAATCGGCGATTTATCTCCCGCTGCAGTTGTCTGGTTGATATTTGAAGTGAAGCCGCAATCGCCCGGATATTGTAACCCGATGCCGCTGCCAGTGCCTCCAAGTCCTTTTCTGGTATCAAAACTCGCATAACCCCAAACCCTTATGTTTACCCCACCCGGATCGCTTGGATGCCAAATCTGCCCTGAAGCACCCGAGGATTAAAACTAATGTAATGATGACTTAATATCAGTATGTCTGCGGATGCAAGTGAATTTAGCTGATCAACCCGCTGCGGGCGAAAGGCCGATGAGTTGAAGAATTTCCAAGAGATTGAAGAAATGGTCGGGACGGCGAGATTCGAACTCGCGACCTCCTGCGCCCAAGGCAGGCGCGCTAGCCAGGCTACGCTACGTCCCGAACCAAGTGCGACACGGTATATTAACTGCGTGGAAAGGCCAACATTTTATTGTGAGGCAACGGCCCGCAAGGTGAGTTTTAACCTGATTAAATCAGACGAATTATCAGCTGAATTTTCTGGCATCGCAGGCCGAGCCTTCGAGGTGCCCTCGTTATCGCGTCACGGCTTCCCGCTTTTGCAAAGGGATGATTTTCGCCACGCGTTGCAACAGGTGGTCTTCCCGAAATGGTTTCAGAATGTAGTCGCTCACGCCCAGCTTTGTGACGTGGAATATGCTTTCGCGATCTGATTCCGCCGTCAGTATGACGACGGGAACTGATTTTAAATCCCGGTGCGCTCTCAACTCGGTGAGCATGGCGATGCCATCCATGACCGGCATGGAAAGGTCGAGGAGGATGAGGTCCGGCTTTTCGCGGACGGCCAGCGCAAGACCTTCCTTGCCATTGCAGGCTTCAAACAACTCGCAGTCGTAAGGCTGGAAGGCTTTGGCCAGCACGAGCCGAACCGTGAGGCTGTCGTCGATGGTCAAAATTTTCGTAGGCATGCCCGAGTTTTCTTATCGGCGAAAATCCGGGCGCCTTGAGCAATTTTTGGCGGCTCTATTTTATCGACGGCACATCGCCGCGGTCGAGGCGCATGGCGGAGGTTTGGTTGCGGCAAAGCCGGCAGAAGTTCTCCTCCGCGAGACTCATTCGGCGCGTGGCGAGGGACACGGCGGACCATTGCCGCCGCAAGGGCTTCGCGCCGAGGGGACGCATCTTCAGGGTTTTGCGGGTCAATTCATTTTCCACGGTCCAGGGTGCGAGAATGGAAACGCCGAGGTTGAGTTTCAGTAATTCAATAATCGCGCCGATGCTGTCGACTTCCATGGCCACGCTGGGAACGATTTCGAGTTGGCGGAAGTGCTCGTCGATGACCTGGGCGGTGACGCTGGAGCGTTGGTAAATGATGAATTGTTGCGCGCGAATTTCATCGCGAGTGATGGGCCGGCCATCGGCCCAGGGATGGGAGGCGGAAAAAACAAACATCAACTCATCGCGAAAGATGGGACGCATTTCGAAGCCGTTGCTGTTCTCCGGAGCGATGGTCAGGGCGAGGTCCACTTTGTTCGCGCGGAGCAATTCGATCACGCGCGGCGTGTCGCCGGATTCGATGCGCAATTCGATGGCGCCATCGTTCTTTTTCAATTCGCGAATCACCTGCGGCAGGATGTGCTGGCAGGCGGTGGCGGAAGCGGCGACCCGCAGGCGGGTGTGGCCCCATTTGCCGAGGCGTTTGATGGCTTCGGCGGCGGAATCGAGAGCGGAGAGCGGCCCTTGAATTTGAGAGAGCAATTGTTCGCCGGCCTGGTTCAGCACCATGCGTTTGCCAACGCGTTCGAAGAGGCGGCAGCCCAAATCCGTTTCGAGCGATTTAAGGCTGTGGCTTATGGCCGAAGGGGTGAGATGCACTTTGCCGGCCGCGACAACGAGGCTTCCGCTTTCGGCAACGGCACAGAAGACTCTGAGTAATCGTGTATCCATGAATTAAAAGCCAGGTCGTGGACCAATAAAAAAATTTCCTGCTAGCCGGTTTGGCATGCGAGCGGACTAGCAAATTCCACGCCTCCTCCGAGGAAGAAACGGTTTTCGCCAAAAATCGCGTGATGTTTGCGTGAAATTTTTTTTCGGAAGGGCAAAAAGCTGAAGAAAAACTCGCCGCCTGCGCAAAAGAAAACAGTGGGACTTGAAAAAAGAGTCATCAAGACGGGGGCGTCGCTCAGCGATTTTCAATGGCACTTGATTTTTTCAGGGCAGTTATCTAGTCTTTTTTCCGCAGTTTTTGTCTGCCGAATGATTCCGCTCGGGCGGGATCAGCGGGGGAACCGAATTTCCGGAGTTACCGGATCGGGGCTAACGCGGGCGCTTTAATGCGCTTGCGGGAACACTTAATGGTTCCAGCCCGACAGCTAACCTCGCAGGCGTCAACATTAAGGGCAATGAAGCTCGCCTTCATTTCCCCGGAAAATTCGTTTATAGCGGCGGTCGCAAACCGTCAGGAAAATAGCACCGGCATTTATCCGGCTGCTGATTTACTTTTGATGACGCGCCGAATGGCAATGATACGCACAGTCGCAAATGCTTGAAACAACTACACATCGTCCGCGCAATGTCGGTTGGGCGCGCGCCGGCGCGCTGCTTTACGGAGATTGGGGCACGAGCAAGGCCTACGTGGTCGGCTTCGCTTTCATGGCGGCGGGTTTTTCGTCCTTTCCAATCATCCTGGCGGTCTGCGCGCTGACGGGATTGGTGGGCTACAATTATGTGATTGTCTGCCGGCATTTTCCGGACGGCGGCGGCGTGTATTCGGCGGCGCGGGAGCAAAGCAGGGTGCTGGCGGTGCTGGGGTCGCTGTTGTTGTTGGCGGATTTTATCGTGACGGCGGCTTTGAGTTGCTGGGATGCGATGAGTTATTTCGGGATACCGCGCGAGTATCTGAAAATCGCCACGATTGGATTTCTCATTGTCATAGGCGCGGTCAATTATTTCGGGCCGAAGCATTCCGGCAGTTTCGCCGTGATGCTGGCGCTGCCGACGGTGGTTGCCGTGCTGGCAATCATTGCCCTGAGCGCCCCGCATCTGACGTTTGCCTCGATGGAACATGCGCGGACGCATTTGAGTTTCAGGACCAAATGGGTGGCTTTCGTAGGCGTGATCCTGGCGTTGAGCGGCGCGGAATCAATCGCCAACCTGACCGGGGTGATGAAGCTGGATCCCGGTTCCTCACCGGAAAAGCCGAGCGTCGCCAAGACTTCAAAAAAGGCGATTTTTCCCGTCGCGGCTGAGGTTGTGTTTGGAACCGCGTTGCTGGGCTGGGCCATGCTTTCCTTGCCGCAGTCGATGTCGGATGAGATCAGGAGCCGCTATGAAGACATGATGCGCTTTCTGGGTGAGCATTACGGTACGGAGGCGTTTGGTCCGCATTTCGGCCATGTGCTGGGTGTTTACATCGGGTTGGTCGTCGGGCTTCTGTTGCTGAGCGCGGTGAATACGGCCATCGGCGCGATGATTGGATTGATGTACATGCTGGCGCGGGACCGGGAAATGCCGCGGCAGTTCACGCGGCTGAATTCCCACGGCGTGCCGTGGAATCCGTTGTTTGTGTCCGTGATTTTGCCGGCCATCCTGGTGATTCTCGCGGGCAATCTGGACGACCTGGCGGACATGTATGCGATCGGGGTGGTGGGCGCAATTACCGTGAATCTCGGGTCGAGTTGCTTCAACAAACGGCTGAATCTGAACTGGCGCGAATTTTCCATCATGCTGACCACGTTCGTGATTCTATTTTTCGTGGAGGTGACGATCGCGAAAACCAAACCGGCGGCGCTCTTCTTTGCCGCGTGCGTGCTGGGAGTTGGGTTTGGATTGCGTTGGTACGCGATGAAACGGGCGGGGTTCGAAACGGTCATGCTCACGCGCGAACAGGCGGCGGCGGTGACCAAGCCGGAAACCCTGGAGCCGTTGAAACCGAATTTTGCGCCCGGCCAGGCCATTCTCGTCGCGGCGCGCGGGTTCACGCCGGTGCTGCGATTTGCCCTGGAGGAAGCCAAGTTGCGGCAGGGGAATCTTTACGTTTTATACATCAAACAATTGTCCGTGGCTTTGCCTGGACCGTTGGCTAATGCCGAACGTCCGCGCTGGCAAAATGACCGCCAGGCGGCGGAAATCATGTACGGCATGTTTGACCTGGCGCGCGATGCCGGGGTGAGTGCGCTGCCAGTCTATGCGGTGAGTGATAATCCCGCGGGCACGATCGTTGATATCGCGGCAACCTTGGGTGTGGACATGCTCATGCTCGGCGCGCCGCATCGCAACGCGCTGGCCAAATTGCTTCGTGGCGACGTGGTCACCGAGGTGGCCCGCAGTTTGCCGGATAACATCCAGTTGGTGATCCACGGGTAGGCATCAGCGTCGTTACTTTATTTTTGTCCGCAGTGAAAGGTGGGGCGAGCGTCCTCGAGCTGGCTCTCGTAAATCAAGCGTGCCAAAGTTTGCGGAAGTCTTGACCACCAAAATAGCCCACCACCGCGAGGGCAGACGCATCTAAATTTTTGCACCCCTTTGCACCCCGATATTTTTTTGCCCGGAGATTTTATTGGCGAGCCGGAGATTTTAAACTCGATTTCAAATTACTTTTGAAATAAAAATGAACTCCCCCATTTGAACCACTAGCAAATGGGGGAGTTCATTGTTTTTTGGAATCTTGAAATAAGACTTCCGTCCGTCTTCTCTTCGGACTCATATTTCCAGGCGCAATGTCTGTGCGACGCTCCCTATTCGCCGACTTCAATCTAGCGTTTATCCGAAATCCTACGAAATTTAGATGCGTCTGCCCTGTCATCGCCGCTTGCGAGAATTGACATTCATGCTATAACCCAGCCCGGAAGGAGGGCCTAAGCCGTAACGGTGTAGTTGATTCTTTGGGAGCGCAGCCGCCTCGGCTGCCGTTCGGCCCGCCTCGGGCCGAACAAAAAGGCGTGCGGAGGCACTAAACGGTGAGTCAATTTCGAGTGCTACCGTGAACCGCGAGGCGCGGTTCACTGCGCCCGTGGCGGGCGCGCTCCCTTTTTCAACTGCATCGTTCCGGCTAAGAGATAAATGGAAACGGTATTGGGTGGGAAAAGGAGGCAATGCCTCGGCAAAGGTTTAGAAGGCGGGACCTGCCATCGGTCGCACCAAAAGTCGCAATCGCAAGTCCCTCATAATCAAAGCCGGTCGTGCTCGATCGTGCTGGGTCGTAGGCTCGGGGGAAGGCACGACTCCAAGACCGCCACGACTCGCCTGCCGAACGCGGAGAGTGGATAGCGGCGCCTCATCCCTTCATTTGCATCGCACGAAATTCGCCTCTAAGATGCGGAAAATCGAAGAAGGAACCTTATGCATTTCCGTGACCTGACCGAAAGCCAGATTCTGGCGCTGGCCATCACCGCCGAGGAGGAAGACGCGCGCATTTATCGGGATTTTGCGGAATCGCTGCGCGCAAATTTTGCCGCGACGGCGGAATTGTTCACCCGCATGGCGCTCGAAGAGGATGGGCACCGCCATCGGTTGATCGAGTTGTATCGGACAAAATTTGGCGAACATATCCCGCTCATTCGCCGGCAGGACGTGAAAGGTTTTGTGGTGCGGCGTCCCTCATGGATTACGCGAACACTGCGCCCGGAACGCGCGCGCGAGGAAGCGGCGTTGATGGAAATTGAATCGCGGCGGTTTTACGAGGCGGCGGCGCAGAAGACGAGTGACGCGGGCATTCGGCAGTTGCTCGATGATCTCGCGCAGGAGGAACAACGGCATGAAAATTCCGCGGAGGAAATCAACGAGGCACAGAAATCGTCCGGTGAGGTGAGTGAGGAAACCGAAGTCGCACGGCGAATGTTCGTGCTGCGATTTGTGCAACCGGGGCTCGCGGGGTTGATGGACGGTTCAGTGTCGACCCTCGCGCCGCTGTTTGCCGCAGCGTTTGCCACGATGAATACGCTGGCGACTTTCAAGGTCGGTCTCGCGGCTTCCATTGGCGCGGGTATCAGCATGGGTTTTGCCGAGGCAATGTCCGACGATGGGAAATTGAGTGGGCGCGGGACGCCGTGGTTGCGCGGAGTGGTGTGCGGATTGATGACGACGGTCGGCGGGCTCGGCCACACCATGCCGTACCTGATCCGAAATTTTCACCTGGCGACCAGCGTGGCAATCGCGATTGTGGCGGTGGAGCTCGGCGTGATTGCCTGGATACGCAAGCGTTATATGGATACGGCCCTGTTATCCGCGATTTTCCAGGTCGTCGTGGGCGGGGTGCTGGTGTTTCTGGCGGGATGGCTGATTGGGGCGGGATGACAGCCGCGCTCTGTTACGGGCTGTTTGGTAAGGGAACAATCGCCACACCCCAGGGGCTAAGGCCGACTTTGATGAGGCCCGTTTGGGTGCCGGTGGATAAGTCGACCACAGAGATATCATTAGACGGACCGTTGGCGACGAAAAGTTGCTTGCCATCCGGTGAAATCGCGAAGCCCCACGGACGCGGGCCAACTTTGATGGAATTCACGACTTTTTCGGTGGCGACATCCACGACGCAGATCGACGCGCCCCAGCCGGTGCTGAGATAAAGTTGCTTTCCGTCTTTCGCCATCACGAGGCACATGGGCCGCGAATTCGTGGGCAGCGAAATCTCGCCGATGGGTTTTGCTTCTTTCGTGTCGATGACGTGCACCTTGCCGGTGGATTCGGACGGGATGAAGGCACGCGAGCCGTCCGGCGTGAACGCGACGTTGCGCGGGCGGCCGCCGACCACGAAATGGGCGATGCTTTTCTTCTGCGCAGTGTCGAGGACGAAAACGTCGCCGGCGGTTTCGCAGGTGGCGTAAACTGTTTTTCCGTCGGGTGCGAAGGCGACACCTTCGGGTTCTTCAGCGACGGGAATTTCGGCCTGAACTTTGCCGTCCGCGGTGTCGAGAACACTGATTAAACCCGCGTCCTCATTGGCGATATAGAGCTTCTTGCCATCGGGGCCGACCGCGAATTGTTCCG
>DASZPR010000758.1:0-4121 GCA_035550235.1 Verrucomicrobiia bacterium
TTTTAAAAAATTGGTTTCCGACCGTACGGCAAGCTGGATTCCTCAATTTGAAAAACTGCTCCAAGGCTCTCAAAACGCCATCGTCATTGTCGGAGCCGGCCACCTTGTCGGCCCGGATGGCGCGATTGAGTTATTGAAAAAGAAGGGCATAAAAGTCACGCAGCTCTGATTGGCGCGCCTGGGAGCGCCGCCATCCCGGCGGCGAGTAACCATGTTCTCCTTCGAGCCGCGTGCTTTACGGCGATACCAGCCGATAGAACACCGCTGGGTTGGTGCTGGTGACCTGCACCCCGTACACGGGCACTCCGTCGGCCACATTCACCCAATTGCTGGAGGCGATGTTCGTCGTGCTTTGCAGCACGTAATTGGCGGCCCAGGCCGGCCAGAATACGGCTGTTTGATTGCTCGCGGTCTGGCTGATGGCGGGCGTGATGGATAGCGAAGGATTTACGATCGCGGCAAAGATTGCGCCGGCATTCGGGCTGATGCCGTGGGAAGTCGTTCCATAAAGAACACCAGTGTTGCCTTGGGCTGCGCCCTTTACCAGGCCGGTGAGGGGTTGCGAGCCGGATGGGGCTGAGTTGGTAAAATAATAGAGCGGGTTGTAACCGCTGCCATCCATACCGATTCGGAAAATGATCCCAAAAGAAAAACCTCCGCCGCTGTTGCCCCCGAGGTAGGTCGTTCCGTAAAGGAATTTCCCCAGACCTTCCACCAGACCTGAAAGTGCCACGGCTCCATCGGACGGAGAACCGGTGAAGGTATGCAGCACCTGAAAATTATTTCCGTTGGTGTCGAGTTTGAAAATAGTCCCTCCCGAGCTGGCGAATCCGTTGGTGCCGGAATTCGAGGTGGTGCCATAGAGCGCGCCATCGCTGCCCTGAATCAATCCGGCGACGGGATTCGCGCCATCTCCCAGGGCGAAGGCGTGCAGGACCTTGAAATTCGCGCCGTTGGTGGTGACGCTAAATATGGTGCCGAAGCCGTTTGTGCCGCCGACAAAGCTGGTTCCATAAAGTGTGCCGTCAGCGCCTTGCTGCAACACGCCCAAAGCAGTGCCGCCGTCCAGGCCGTTGGTGAAGTGGTACAGCACCGAGTAATTGCCTCCGTCGGCATTCACTTTGAAAATAGAATTGCCGGCTCCGTAAAAGGCGCCGTCCCGAGCTTGCATCAGGCTCGAGGGACTGCTTTCCGTAATTGAAGTGAAATCATGGATGACTGTGTAGCCGCTGCCATTGGCATTCAGCCGGAAGACGGCCCCGTAGCCGAAAGCACCACCGGAGGGCACGGTGCCGTACAGGCGGCCATCGCTGCCTTCAGTCACATACGTGTAGGCGAAGCCGGTGCCGGGGTCGCCGAAGGTTGTTTCGCTGTCGGCAAAGGTATGCAAAACGGCGTAACCGCTGCCATCCGTGTTTATGGTAAAAACGGTTCCATTGGTTTGGTCCAAATGTGTCGTGCCGTAGAGAACGCCGCCCGATCGGCCGGCGGTCAAACAAATCGGATCAGAAATTTCGGTCTGCAGAGCAAATACGTGCAGCGGCGTGACGGCAATGGTCTGGGCATGGAGGGTGATGCCGCAAAATGCGCAAAATAAGAGTTCCGAAAGCCAATACCTGCGGCCAAGTCCGTTGTGCATAAGCTGCATTCGAGCACGCGGCGGCCCGCATTGCGAGGTCAAACCGATTAATTCAGCCTCGACACCAGCCGCGCATTCCGGTTTGCTTCGCAGGATTTATCTTTGTCCGTAAAGAATGAACGCAGACATTTTAGCAAAAGCAAAATCGCTCGGGTTTTCCGACCGCCAAATCGCCAACCTCACCGGCAAATCCGAGGATGAAATCCGCGCCTTGCGCAAGAAACTCGGCCTCGTGCCGAGCTACCGCCTTGTGGACACCTGCGCGGCGGAATTTGAAGCTTACACGCCTTATTATTATTCCACCTACGACCGCGGTGATGACGAAGTGCGCGGCAACTCCGACAAAAAGAAAGTCATGATTCTCGGCGGCGGCCCGAACCGCATCGGCCAGGGCATCGAATTCGATTATTGCTGCGTCCACGCCGCATTCGCGCTCAAGGAAGACGGCTTCGAAACCCTGATGGTAAATTCGAATCCCGAGACCGTCTCCACCGATTACGACACGAGCGACAAATTATTTTTCGAACCGCTCACGCTCGAAGACGTGCTGCACATTTATGAGCGCGAAAAATGCTGGGGTGCGATTGCGCAATTCGGCGGGCAGACGCCGCTGAACCTCGCGCTCGCCCTCCAGAAAAACGGCGTGAACATCATCGGCACCTCGCCGCAAAGCATCGAGATTGCCGAAGACCGCAAGCTGTTCGCGGCGATGTTGAACAAGCTGAACATTCCGCAACCACCCAACGGCCTCGCCACGAACGAAGCTGAAGCTCTCGAGGCCTCACGCAAGCTCGGTTACCCCGTGCTCGTCCGCCCGTCCTTCGTGCTCGGCGGCCGCGCGATGCAGATCGTTTATTCCGACAACGAACTGCAGCATTACATGCGCTTCGCGGTCGAAGCCTCGCCCGAACGCCCCGTGCTCGTGGATAAATTTCTCGAAGACGCCACCGAAGTGGACGTCGACTGCATCACCGATGTTGGTCTGCCGAATGGCGGAACCATTGTCGTCGGCGGCATGCTCGAACACATTGAATTTGCCGGTGTCCATTCCGGCGATGCCGCGATGGTCCTGCCGCCGCATTCGCTCTCGCAAAAAGTCATTCAAACCATCCGCGAATACACGCACGCGATGGCCCGCGAGTTGAAGGTCGTCGGTTTGATGAACGTGCAATACGCCGTGAAAGGCGAGACGGTTTACTGCCTCGAAGTGAACCCGCGCGCCTCGCGTACCGTGCCCTTCGTCAGCAAAGCCATCGGTTTCCCGCTCGCCAAACTCGCCGCGAAAGTCATGGCGGGGAAAACGTTGAAGGAACTCGGCTTCACCGAGGAAGTCTGGCCGAAATATTGGACCGTCAAGGAATCGGTGTTTCCGTTCAATCGTTTTCACGGCCAGGACATTTTGCTCTCGCCGGAAATGCGTTCCACCGGCGAAGTCATGGGCCTCGACGCCGATCTCGGCATCGCCTACGCGAAATCGCAAATGGCCGCGAACGCTCCGCTGCCCACCGGCGGCCGCGTCTTCATCAGCGTCAGCGACGCCCATAAAAATCAAGCCGCCGAAGTCGCAAAAGATTTCGAGAAACTCGGCTTCGAACTCGTCGCGACCTCTGGCACGGCTGCGGTGTTGGAAAAAGCCGGATTAAAAGTGCAGCGCATTTTCAAATTGAGCGAAGGCCGTCCGAACGCGATTGATTTGTTGAAGAACAAGGAAATCCAGCTCGTCATCAATACTCCTGCCGGCCAGGCCCCGCGCGCCGACGAAGTAAAAATCCGCACCACCGCCGTTTACACCGGCACACCAATCATGACGACGCTCAGCGGCGCCAAAGCCGCCGCGCTGGGAATCGCCGCGTTGAAGAAATCAGGTTACGGAGTAAAGACTCTGCAGGAATATCACTGAGCGTAGCCGCCGACGTAAGGAGGCGGATGTATGTGATGGCTTGGGTGTCCGCCTCGTTACCTCGGCGGCTATGCTCAATTCCTCACCCGTACGAGCGTCTTCACCACGCGATTGCCTTCGGTCATCGACTTGAGCAACTGCGGCAGTTCGCTCAACGCGCACTCGCCGTTCACAAAATCCGCCGCCTTGATCACGCCCGCCTCGATGAACTCCAACGCCCGCCGAATCGTCCGCGGCGTATGATGAAAACTCGCGAGTAACGTGAGGTCGGAATAATGAATCAACGTCGTGTCGAGCGTCACCGTCGTGCCGGAAGGGCAACCACCAAAAAAATTCACCGTCCCGCCCTTGCGCACCAAATGCACGCTTGCTTCCCAGACGATTGGTTGCCCGACCGCCTCAATCACCACGTCAAAATGTTCCTTGGACGCCTCGCGCACTTTGGTGACCAAATTGTTTCCGTCTCCAATATCAATCACGTGATCCGCGCCTAATTTTTTTGCCGCCTCCAATCGCGCCGCGCGCCGTCCCGCGACCGTCACCGTGCAACCGAGTTTTTTCGCCAGCGCGACAAACATCAGC
>DASZPR010000759.1:0-2777 GCA_035550235.1 Verrucomicrobiia bacterium
GGACGTGAACCTGCATGCCAGCGTGGATAACGTCGGCCCGGCCGCGATCACCGGTGTCATCAATCCGTTCAGCAAGGATCAAACGAATGAAATTAAAATCGCGGTCAACGACGTCGATCTCACCGGCGTCAGTCCGTATTCCGGCAAATTCGCCGGCTACCGCATCGCCAAAGGAAAACTGAACGTCGCGCTCGCGTATCACCTCCATGGGCGCAACTTGAAATCCGAGAACGTCATCACCCTCGACCAATTCACCTTCGGCGAAAAAGTGAACAGCCCCGACGCCACCCATCTTCCCGTCAAGTTGGGCATCGCCGTCTTGAAAGATCGCAACGGCAAAATCGTCCTCGACGTGCCCATCGAAGGCAGCCTGGACGACCCGCAATTCCGTCTGCACAAAGTCATCACGCGCGCGCTATGGAACGTGGTCGAGAAAGCCATTACGTCGCCTTTCGCCGTGCTCGGCGCGATGTTCGGCAGCAAAGATAAGGATATTAGTTACCAGGATTTCCCCGCGGGCAGCGCTGACCTGACTCCCGCCGCCCGGGAAAAACTCGATGTGCTCGTCAAAGCCCTTTACGAGCGCCCCGGTTTGCAAATGGAAATTACCGGCAGCGTGGATACCAACGCCGACCTCGGCGGCATTCGCGCGCGCTTTCTCGAAAAACAATTGCGCGTGGAAAAATGGCAGGCCCTGCGCAAAGCCGACCAAAACACAACCACGCCCGATCAAGTCACTGTAACTCCGGAAGAACGCGCTGATCTCGTGCAAAAGCTCTACGCCGATTATCTTACCAGGGGATTGATCGTCACGAATTCCACGACTCCAATTCTCCCCAATCCGGTCAGCCAGCCCGCGTTCAAAAAAACCGCCGAACGCGGCGCCACTCAACTCATGGCTCGCAATAACACCCCCGCCGCCACAACACAACCCGCGGCCGCCGGCGACTCCTCGGCCGCAACCGATCCCTACGAACTCGCGTTGCTCACCAGCGTCTCCGTCTCCGACCAGGATTTCCAGGAACTCGCCACCGACCGCGCCAAAGCCGTCCGCGAATACCTTTTGCAAAGCGGCAAAGTGCAAGCCGAACGTTTGTTTCTCACCGAAGCCAAAGCCGGCAGCATGAAGACCGAGGGCCCGCGCGTTTACCTGCAACTCCAATAAAACTCACCGCGCCGAAAACATCATCTCAAACAGATGTTTCCCGCCGAAAATCCAAATCGCCGCCGCCAGCGCGATGTAAGGCCCATAGGGCAGCCGCGAAGACCATTCGCGTTTCCGGAATAGAATCAGCGAAAGCCCCACCACCGAGCCGATGATGGAACTCACCATCAGCGAAAAAACCACCGATTGCCACCCGAGAAAAGCGCCGATCGCCCCCATGAATTTTACATCGCCAAAACCCATCGCCTCGCGAGGCAGAATCACTTCGCTGCTCACTGCTTCCAGGTGCGGCACCTGTTCCGGGTTGAATTCATCCTCGCCAATCCGCAGCATCTGTGGCGTCAACCGCACCAACACATCGCGATAACACCGGTCCGCCAACTCCACCGTGCGCGCCCGCAATGTGACCACATCCGTCTTGCGATAAAACAATTCCTCATAAGGAATTTCCTGGCCGTCCCCCAGATAAATTCCATTCTCGCTGAAAATAATTTTCGCCGTTTCCGGAATCTCAATTCTCTGCCGTCCAAAAAGCAATTTGCCCAATCGCACGATTGCATAAATCAATCCCGCGCCGACACCGATGCCCAGCAGGCTTTCCAATCCCCCGAGCACCCGCGTGTGACGATCCAGGTTGACGCCAAACCAATTTTTCAAATCCTCGCTCAGCCCGGTTCCATTTTCATGCAACAAGGGAAACAAAATCGAAACCACCAAACCCACCCCCATGCCGCCAATCGTAATTTCATCCGGAATGATGAAGTGTTCGAAATCAATGAAAGTGGCAACCATCAACCCCGCGAGGACCATGCAGTAAATGAGCGCCAACAGCGCCGATTGCCGGCCAAACACATTCCAGCACGCCAGAAACAACACGCCCGTCAGCAATTCCACGAGAAAATACCGTCCGGAAATCGGCGCGCCGCAATTCTTGCACTTGCCTCCCAGCCACAGCCACGTCACCAGCGGGATGTTCAAATACCACGGGATGGAATATTTGCAGTGCGGACAATGCGAAGGCGGCGAAGCGATGCTCTGCCCCAGCGGCAGGCGGTGGATGCAAACATTCAGAAAACTCCCGATATTGCAGCCAAAAACAAAGAAGGCCAGCGACCAGAAATGGAATGGAACCCGCGCCCAAACTTCAGGATCGAAAGTGCTCTTAATCATTTAGATTCGTTCGCACCGTAAACATTCTTCACCAACGCTTCCCGCATGACCGCAATCGGCGCCGTTTGGCCGCTCCAGATCTCCAGCGCTTTGGCGCCTTGGTACAATAACATACCCAAACCATTAGCAACTCGGCTGCCACCCGCTTTCGCCGTCTGCAAAAACTGCGTCTCCGCCGGGCGATAAATCATGTCATAAACCGCATGCGCCTGCCGCAACGAAAATTGTTTGTTGTCCACCGGCAAGGGATCGTTCGGCGAAAGGCCCAGCGACGTCGCGTTGATGCACAAATCCATTTCGCCACGCGGATAGCCGACTTCCACTTTCACATTCATATGGCGTCGGCGAATTTCCGCCGCCACCGCGGCAGCCTTTGAATGCGTGCGATTCACCAAAAATAATTCCGCCACGTTTTCCGCCGCCAGTTTCAACGCCGCCACCC